>DATDCY010000013.1 GCA_036524115.1 bacterium
GCGAGGGCGTCGCGGGCGCTCGCCACGTCGGACTCCCAGCCCATCTCCGACTCGCCGCCGCGCTCGGCGACGACGCCGGCGGCAAGGGCGAACGAGCTGCGGGCGTAGCCGGCCGCCGTCCCGGCGCTCGAGCGCACCAGCACCTCGCGCCGCGCGGAGCGCAGGCTCACCGTCTTGACCCGCCGCACCGCCTCGTCGAACGCCAGGGCCTGCGCGAGCACGGCCTCGAGGCGATCGCGGTCGTCGGCGACGGTGGCGCCAAGCCCCGCCGCGTCGAGGATCGCCAGGTCCGACGCCGAGGCCCGCGCCCGAGGGGTCGGGAACGCCGGGAGGTCGGCCAGCCGCGCAGCCTCGACCGCACGCCGCGCCAGCCGCTCGAGTCCCGCGCCGCTGAAGTCCTGCCCGCATGAGAAGCCGGCGCGGCGCCCGAGAAACACCCGCAGGCCCACGCCGGCGGCCTCCGAGCCGCGGTACGTCTCGAGCCCCCGGTCGGTGTATTCGACCGTGCGGGAGGCGCCCGCGGCGCAGAACGCCTCGGCGCGGCGGGCGCCCGCCCGGTGCGCGCGCAGCAGCGCCTCGTCGAGGACCCGCTCCCACCGTCCCAGAGCCACGACAGACCCTCCGTGCTTGACAGCCCGCGCGGACCGCGGTAGACGAAAGTATATCACTCCACCGGGAGGCTCACCGAGGATGTCCAGCAGATGACACCGCAACGCGTCGCCGTCGTCGGGGCGGGGAGCTGGGGCACCGCGCTCGCCGCGCATCTCGCCGCCTGCGGGCACGCGGTCGAGCTCTGGGCGTACGAGCCGGAGGTCGCGGCGGGTGTCAACAAGGAGCGGGAGAACAGCGTCTTCCTCCCGGGTGTGCACCTGCCTGCGGGCATCCACGCGTCGGCCGATCTCGCGCAGGCGCTGGCCGGGGCCACGGTCGCGCTGTTCGTCACCCCCTCGCACGTCGCGCGGCCGACGCTGCGCGCGGCCCGCGCCCACCTGCCGGCGGGCGCGCCCGTGCTCGTCGCCACCAAGGGCCTCGAGACCGACACGCTCGAGACGATGGCCGAGGTCTTCGCCGGCGAGCTGGGCGCGACGGGACGCCACGAGCTGGCCTTCGTCTCCGGCCCGAGCTTCGCCCGCGAGGTCGCGGCCGGCCTGCCCACGGCCGTGACCGTGGCGAGCCGCGACGCGGCGACCGCGCGCACGGCGCAGGAGCTGCTCAGCAGCGGCAGCCTCCGCGCCTACACCACGGACGACGTCGTCGGCGTCGAGATCGGCGGCGCGCTCAAGAACGTGGTGGCCATCGCCGCCGGAATCGGCGACGGTCTCGGCCTCGGGCACAACGCCCGCTCGGCCCTCATCACGCGCGGGCTCGCCGAGATGGCGCGGCTGGGCATCGCCCTCGGCGCCCGCCCGGCGACCTTCGCGGGGCTCGCGGGCCTCGGCGACCTCGTGCTGACCTGCACCGGTGATCTCTCGCGCAACCGCTCGCTGGGCATGGCGCTCGCGGCCGGCCGCACCCTGCAGGAGATCCAGGCCGCGACGCGGACCGTCGCCGAGGGGGTGCGCACCACGCAGGCGGCCGTCCGGCTCGCCGCCCGCGCCGGCGTCGAGATGCCGATTGCGGCGCAGGTGCACCGCGTGCTCTTCGAGGGCGCCTCCCCGCGGGCGGCGCTGCACGAGCTGATGACCCGCTCGCTCAAGGACGAGAGCGCCTAGCCTCCGGAAGGACGGCGGCGCATCCCCGCCGCGCAGATCGCGAGGGCCATCACCATCAGCAGGTAGACGGGGTCCCCGTAGCGCGGGTGTGGCTGGGACATGACGGCGACGACCGCGTACTGCGACGCGCCGAGCGCCACCAGCAGCGCCAGCAGCGGCCGGGCGGGACCCGCCCAGCCGAAGGAGAGCAGCACGAGGCAGGCGACGAGGAGCACCGGCTTGAGCAGGTAGGCGCCGCGGTAGAGGTCGTCGAAGAGTGCGGTGGCGGGCCGCGGGCCCGCGACTTCGCGCCGCAGGCCCTCCGGCAGTTGCTCGATCCCCGAGCTCAGGTAGAGCGCGCCCGGCAGGTCGGTGGAGCGCTTCGCCTCGCGGTACTGCACCTCGCTGGGACCGGCGGCGAGCATGACGAGGTTGTCCCAGAAGAGCAGCGCGCCACCCGGCCGCGCCCGGAAGGCCTCCAGCGCGACGCGACGCAGGAGCTTGTCCGAGGCGGCCGCGCCGTACAGACGCACGGTTGCGGTCTTGATGAGCGCATAGGTGCTGGGCAGGGGGTTCTCAATGGTCATGACCGCCTTGGCGCGCTCGAAGTCGCCGATCCCCTCCCCGTAATCGCCGAGCGCCTCGTAGAGACGCCTCGTCGCCGGGCCGTTCTCCGGCGCCACGAGCCGCGCCGGACGATCGGGGTCGTACCCCCCGTGGTGCCGCCCGGCCACGAACGCCTCCCAGAAGAGGCTCGCGCCCCCGATGCGGCTGGACACCCCGAGTGAGAGGTTCGCGACGAATCCCGGCCAGCCGCCCATCCCGCATTCGCGGGCCACGCCGGCCAGGATCTCCCCGGCGCGCTCCGGTCCCGCCGCGGCGCCGGCGGTGGCCACGATGAAGTGATAGTAGTCGGGGTTGGGCCTGGTGAAGAACTCCCCGAGCAGCGCGTCCGGGCGCCCGCGGAAGGCACCGAACCAGACGTGCGGCGCCCGGGAGACCCAGCGCCCCGGGTCCTCTCGCAGCGCTCTCCCCAGCAGGTCGTAGAGTGCGCGGCTCGCCGGGCCGTTCCCGGGCAGGATGAGGGCGCGCGGCTCGCCGAACGTGTCGAAGTTCCTCGTCCAGGCGTCGAAGTACGCATCGTAGAAGCGCAGGTCCGCCCGCCGCGCGGCTGCCGACTGGCCGGGTTTCGGCGCGTCGCCGACGCCCAGCAGGAGCCAGTCCACGCCGGACCACGCCGCGAGCAGCGCGCAGTAGAGCGCCGCGGCCAGCAGCGGCGCGCGCACGCGGCGCGGCGGGGCGAGCACCACGACGCCCAGCAGCGCCCAGAAGACGAGCGCGTCCTTGGGCCGCGTGAGCACCATCGCGAAGGCGACCAGCGTGGCGAGATACAGGAAGCGTGGGGGACGCGCGGGGGTAAGGTAGCGCGAGGCCAGGCACACGAAGAGGATCAGCAGGAACAGGCCGAGCTGCTCGCTCATGACCATGCCGGCGTAGGCGTAGGGGATCGGCAGAAGCGCGGCCGCCAGGGACGCGCCCAGCGCCGGCGCCCTCCCCAGCGGCAGGAGCGTGAGGTAGATCAGCGGTGGGATCGCCAGCCCGAGCGCCGCCTGCACGCCGATCAGCCAGCGGAAGGAGTCGAGCCACGTCACGCCCGTGAGCACCATCAGCAGCGAGTACCCCGGCGGGCGGTTGGGGCTGACGAAGTCGGTGTGCGGCTGCCAGGACATCTTCCGGGCGTTGTCGAGGTACTGACCGGAGTCCATGTTGAACTGCGGGTGCGTGGTCCCGAGCCAGTACAGCATCAGGGTGAGCCCCACCGCGAGGAGCGCCACCAGGTCTCGCGCCTGCGTGGACGCGACGACGCGCCCAAGCCAGGCGCTGCCGCGGCGGATCACGCCGCCTCCCCCGCGCCGGCGCCGGATCCGCCGGCGCGCACGCCGGCCGCGCCGATCGCCACCGCCATCACGATCAGCAGGTAGACGGGGTCCGAGAAGCGCCCGTGCGGCTGCGACATGACGGCGACGACCGCGTACTGCGACAGCGCCAGCAGCACGAGCAGGACCGCGAGCGGCCGGGCGGGGCCGGCCCAGGCGAACGGCAGCAGGACCAGGCACGCAACGAGCAGCAGCGGCCGCAGCAGGTGGATGACGCGGTAGAGCGCGTCGAAGATGGGCGTCGGCGGCTTGTCGCCGCCGGCCTCGCGGCGCATCGTCTCGGGCAACCGATCGAGCCCCGAGCTCAGGTACAGGGGGCCCGGCAGGTCGGTGCTGCGCCTGTCCGCGGTGTAGTGCACCTCGCCCGGTCCCGCCGCCAGCACGACGAAGTTGTCCCAGAACAGCAGCACCGCGGCGGGATAGGCGCGGAAGGCCTCGATCGCGACGTCGCGCATCAGCCGGTCCGCCGCGCCCGGGCCGTAGACCTGTGTCGTGGCTGTCATCACGTGGTCGAGAGACCCGGCGCCCGGCCGCTCGATGAAGGCCGGGGCCGCCGCGCGATCGTAGTCCCCGGTGAGTTCACCGTAGGACGCGAGCGCTTCATAGAGTTGCCGGGTCGCCGGCCCGTTCTCCGCCCGGACCAGCCGGAAGGGCCGCTCGGCATCGTAGCCGCCGTGGTGCCGCCCGGCGATGAACGCCTCCCAGAGCAGGCTCAGGCCGGCCATCCTGCTCGAGACGCCAAGGGAGAGGTTTGCGGCCAGTCCGCGCCACCCTCCCCTTCCGCTCTCGCGGGCGACGCCGGCGAACACCTCTTCGGCCGCCGCCGGGCCCATCCTGCCCTTGACGGTGTCGACGATGTAGCTGAGGAAGACGGGGTTCGGATTGAGGAAGAACTCCTGCAGGAGAGCGCCCGGGTCCTGGGCGCGGACACCCAGTCGTGCACGCGACGAGCGGGATACCCACTGCGGCACCGGCCCCTGCCGGAGAGCCTCCCAGAGGCACTGGTACAGGACCCGGGTCGACGGCCCGTTGGCCGGGACGATGAACGGCCGCGGCTTTCCGTAGTCCTCGAACCGCTGCCGCCAGGTGTGCAGATAGGCCTCCTCGAAACGCAGTCCGGCCCGGTGGGCAGCCCGGCTCTCGCCGCGGGGAAGCGCGTCGGCGCAGCCCGTGAGCAGCCAGTCCGCCCCGGACCACGCTACAAGGGCCGCGCAGTAGAGGGCCGCTGCCGTCAGCGGCGCGCGGAGCCGCCGCGGCCCGGTCGCCGCCGCGACTGCAAAGAGCATCCAGAACACGAGCCCGCTCGCCGGTCGCGTCAGGACCATCGCGAGCGCGGTGACGGTGGCCAGCGCCAGAAAACGGGCGGGCCGCTCGCGGGTCAGGTAGCGTGAGGCGAAGTACGCGAAGAGCGCCAGCAGGAACATGCTCAGCTGGTCGCTCATGACCATGCCGGCATAGATGCAGGGGATCGGCGTCAGCGCGACCGCGAGCCCCGCCCCGAGCGCCGCCGGCCTGCCGAGGGGCCGAAGCGTCAGGTAGACCAGCGGCGGGATCGCCAGCCCCAGCAGCGCCTGCACGCCGATCAGCCAGCGGAGGGAGTCGAGCCACGTCACGCCCGTCAGCACCATGAGCAACGGGTAGCCCGGCGGCCGGTTGACCAGCGTGCTCGCCTGCCCCTGCCCCACCAGCTTCCGCGCGATCGAGAGATACTGGACGGAATCGACGTTGACCTGCGGGTGCGTGGTCCCGAGCCAGTAGAGCATCAGCGCCAGACCGGGCGCGAGGATGACGAGCAGGTCTCGCGCCGGGGAGGCGGGGGCGCGCAACCCCACCGCGAGGTACCGGACGCTCACGGCCGCTCCTTCGAGCGCGCACGCGCGCCCGCCGCCCCGATCGCCAGCGTCATCACGAGCAACAGGTAGGCCGGGTCCGTGAACCGCCCGTGCGGCTGCGACATGGCGGCGACGACCGCGTACTGCGAGAGCGCCAGCAGCACGAGCAGGACAGCGAGCGGCCGGGCGGGGCCGGCCCAGGCGAACGGCAGCAGGACCAGGCAGGCCACGAGCAGCAGCGGCCGCAGCAGGTGGGCGCCACGGTAGAGCGCGTCGAAGAACGGCGTCGCCGGCTTCGCCCCGTCGACCTCGCGGCGCATCTTCTCCGGCAGCCGATCCAGCCCCGAGCTCAGGAACAGCGGGCCCGGCAGATCGGTTCCGCGCTTGCCGGCAGTGTACTGCACCTCGCTGGGCCCCGCCGCCAGCATGACGAAGTTGTCCCAGATGACCAGCGCGGCGGCCGGGTAGGCGCGGAAGGCCTCGAGAGCCACGTCCCGCAGCAGCCGGTCCGCGCCGGCGGCGCCGTAGAGCCGCATGGCGGCCGTCGTCATCAGCGGATAGGTCAGCGGGCCCGGGTTCTCGAGGAGGGCGACGGCGACGGCCCGGCCGGGCTCGCCCGAGGCCTCTCCATAGTCTGCCGCCGCCCGGTACAGCTGTCGCGTCGCCGGTCCATTCTGCGGCCTGACGATCGGGAAGGAGCGATCGGGGTCGTAGCCGCCGTGGTGGCGCCCCGCGATGGCGGCCTCCCAGAGGAGGCTCGAGCCCTCAAGGCGGCTGGGGACGCCGGGCGAGAGACTCGCCACGAAACCCCGCCACCCGCCAATCCCGCACTCGCGCGCGACCGCGGCGAGGAGCCTGCCGCCGGCCTCGGAGCCGATCCGGGACCCAACCGCCCCGACGACGTAATCGAGATACTCCGGATTCGGGCGCGTGAAGAACTCCCTGAGCAGGGCGTCCGGGTCACTTCTGTAGGCTCCGAACCAGAACAGGGGCGGGCGGAACTTCCAGCTGTCGGGCTTCTCGCGCATGACCTGCGCGACATGCCCATAGAGCTCGCGGCTCGCGGGGCCGTTCTCGGGGACGATGAGCGGCCGGGGCTCCCGATAGTCCTCGAATGTTCGCACCCACGTGTGGAGATAGGCTTCGCGGAACCGCTCCGTCGCCCGGTGGGCCGCCGCGCTTTCGCCCGCCGCGGGCGTGTCGCCGTAGCCGAGGCAGAGCCAGTCGGCGGCGGACCACGTCACGAGCAGCGCGCAGTAGAGCGCCCCGGCCAGCAGCGGTTCGCGCACGCGGCGCGGCGGCGCGAGCGCCGCGAGCGGCAGGAACACCCAGAAGACCAGCGCGTCCTTGGGCCGCGTGAGGACCATCGCGAAGGCGACCAGGGTGGCGAGGTACAGAAAGCGCGGCGGGCGCGCGGGCGCGAGGTAGCGGGAGGCCAGGAACAGGAAGACAAACTGCAGAAAGAGGGCCAGCTGCTCGCTCATCACCATCCCGGCGCAAATGTAGGGGATGGGCACGAGCGCCCCGGCCAGGCCCGCCCCGAGCGCAGGGGCCCTCCCCAGCGGCAGGAGGGTGAGGTAGATCAGCGGCGGGATCGCCAGCCCGAGGGCCGCCTGCACGCCGATCAGCCACCGGAAGCTCTCCAGCCAGGTCACGCCCGTGAGCACCATCAGCAGCGAGTACCCCGGCGGCCGGTTGGGCATGATGAAGTCCGTGTGCGGCTGCCAGACCAGCTTGCGCGCGCCGTCGAGGTACTGGAGCGAGTCCTTGTTGAACTGCGGGTGCGTGCTGCCGAGCCAGAAGAGCATCAGCGCGAGCGCGACCGCGCCGATTGCGGCCAGGTCGCGCGCGAGGTGCCGGTGCGCGCCGCCTTCGAGCGCCACGTCCGGCGCTACCCGGCGAAGAAGCCGAGCAGGCGCGCGACGGTGTCGCGCAGCCGCGCGCGCTCCGTCACGATGTCGACGAAGCCGTGCGCGGCGAGGAACTCGGCGCGCTGGAACCCCTCGGGGAGCTTGCCGCCGATGGTCTGCTCGATGACCCGCGGGCCGGCAAAGCCGATCAGCGCCCGCGGCTCGGCGAGGATGACGTCGCCGAGCATCGCGAAGCTGGCGCTGACGCCGCCGGTGGTCGGGTCCGCGAGGATCGACAGGTACGGCTGCCCGGCCTTGCCGAGGCGCGCGAGCGCGGCCGCCGTCTTGGCCATCTGCATCAGCGAGAGCAGGCCCTCCTGCATCCGGGCGCCTCCCGAGCACGAGACGATGATCAGCGGCGTGCCCCGCAGCGCCGCGCGATCGGCCGCCCGCGCGATCCGCTCGCCGACGACGCTGCCCATGCTCCCGCCCATGAAGTCGAACTCGAACGAGCAGATCTGCACCCGGCGACCGAGGATCGCGGCCTCGCCGCAGAGGATCGCCTCGTTCAGGCCGCTCTTGCGCGCGGCCTCCCGCACCCGGTCGGGGTAGCGCCGCGCGTCCTTGAAGCGCAGCGGGTCCGCGGACGCCACCGCCTCGTCGTGCGGGACGAAGCTGCCCTCGTCGACCAGCAGGCGCACCCGCTCCTCGGACCCGACGCGGAAGTGGT
>DATDCY010000014.1 GCA_036524115.1 bacterium
CTCGAGGCTGGCGCGCACCTGCGCCATCAGCGGGTCGCCCTCGGGGCCGCGCTCGCGGGCGGCGGCCACCGGCAGCGCCTCGCCGACGTCGACGACGGCGCGCAGGAGCGCGTGCGGCGGCGGCGCGGTGCCGGTCGTGTCCTCCTCGAAGCGCTCGACGGTCTCGAGCACGCGCTCGGGCGTCGGCGCCGGCGTGAAGTACCCCGCCCGGTAGAACGAGAGCGCCTGCGCCAGCGCGCAGTCCTCCAGTTGCCGCCAGCGCCGGTCGCGCTCGGCGGCCGCCAGCTCGCCGCCGACGAGGTCCGGCAGGATCGCCGCGCGCAGCAGCTTCACGCGGCCGACGACGTCGCGCTCGCGCTTGCCCTTCGCCCACTCGGCCTCCAGCGGCTCCAGCAGCCCGTCGACGAGCCGCGCGACCCGCTCGCCGATCTCGCCGGCCTGGGGGGCGCCGAGGTGCTCGATCTCCTTGAGCGCGAGCATCGCGCCGCCGGTCTTGAGCACGCGCTCGATCAGCGGCAGGGACTCCTGCGGGCGCCACGACAAGCGCCGCTCGATCGTCGTCAGCACCGGCGCGACCGCCGCCTCGAGGTCGCTCTCGAGCACGTAGCGGATCGCGACCGGGTGCACGACGACCCCCGCGGCCGCTCCGGCGGCCGCGCGCTGCTTGGCCGCGGTGCGGGCGATGAACGCGGTCCCCTCCATCAGGTGGTTCAGCAGGTCGTTGTGGCGCGTGATCGCCCCTTCGGGAAAGAGCACGAGGGGCCGGCGCGCCCCGGCGAGGATCCGCACCGCGCACGCCAGCGACTCGCGGTCCATCCCCTCGCGGTAGACACTGAAGACGCCGGCGTGCCGCAGCAGCCACGTCTGCAGCCGTCCCTGCTTGAAGAGGTGCCAGCTGGCCATGATGTGCAGCAGACAGCCGGCCTCGCGCGCCAGCAGCCCGAGCACCATCGGGTCGCACGGCCGGCAGTGGTTCGGGGCGAGCATGATCCCGTGCCCGGCGGCGAGCGAGGCGCGCAGCCGCTCCACGCCCCGGCAGCGAACCGCCACGACGCCGTGCGAGCGGCGCAGGTAGCCGGGGAGCCAGAGCGCGATCAGGCGCGGGACGAGCGTCCCGCCGGCGGGCGGCACGAAGCGGTACGGCTCGGCGACGACGACCCCCTGCACGGTCGGCCCCTCCCCGCCCCGGACCGGGGGCGGTCGGGCAAGGATAGCAGGAACCGGGTCTTGCGGGCACGGTCACCGCAACTGCGGGCATTGGCACAGGCGCGGGCGCGATTCCTCGTCCTGGCAAATTGATCGTGTCGCGCGAGCCGATCCCGGCGTGATGTTTCGTCCCGGCAAGGCAGGTCCGCAGGCCACGAGGAGACGGCCTGGTGGCCGTCGCACGAGTGTGCCGAGGATCAACGCAGCGGGGGCGGAAGAGCGCCCGGGAGCGGCCCGGGCGATTCCCTGTCTACAGGCGGACGAGGTGGGTGGAGCAGGAGATGCAGGGATCGTAGGACCGCACCAGCATCTCCAGCCGCAGCTGGATCTCCGCGTCGCTCTTGTGGAGGATCTCCGGCACGAGGGCGCGCATGTCGCCCTCGATGTTCGCCAGGTTCTGGTTCGTCGGGATCACGCAGTCGGCGGCGGTGATCAGCCCCGCGTCGTCGGTGACGTAGCGGTGGAAGAGGATGCCGCGCGGCGCCTCGATCGCGCCGACGCCCTCGCCGGCGCGCACCGGGATGCGCCCGCCCTCGTTGAGGCCGACGACGAGCGCCTCGGAGCGGTCGACCCCGCGCTCGAGCAGCTCGCCGGCGAGCCCGATCGCCTCCTCGAGGCAGTGCACCGCCTCGACGGTCTGCGCGACGGTGTTGAGGAAGGGGTTGTGGCAGGGCGCCTTGAGCCCGAGCACCCGCGCCGCCTCCTTCGCCCGCGGCGCGAGCTTCTCATGGTTGAGATTGAAGCGCGCCAGCGCCCCGACGGCGTACGCGTCGCGCGAGAGGCTCGTGTGCTTGGCGCTCGAGTGCGGCACGACCTTCTCGTTGGTCGCGCGCCGGTACTCGCGCCTGGCGAGCCGCACCCCGTCGCTCGAGCCGATGTCCCCCGCGAGCAGCGGGTACGTGGCGTCGTCGGAGACGAGCGCGACGTACTCGGTCGGGCGCTCGAACTCGGGGAAGGCCAGCGAGGCCACGAGCGCCACCGTCGCCTCCATGTCCGGGCGCAGCGCGATCAGCTCCTCGTGCATGCGCTCGAGGTCGGCGGGGGAGGGCAGCTTGGTGAAGCCGCCGACGATCGCCGAGATCGGGTGCACGTGCCGGCCTACGAGCGTGTCCGAGAGGTGGTTGACCGTCTTCTTCATGCGCAACGCCCGCCGCACGACCTTCTCGTGCGAGGCCACCAGCGGCAGGAAGCTCCTGGCGCCGACGAGGTCCGGCAGCGCCAGCAGGTAGACGTGCAGCACGTGCGAGTCGATGAACTCCAGGTCCAGCAGGAGGCGCCGCAGCGTGGTCGTCTGCGCCGTGGGGATGATGCCGAGCGCCTCCTCGGCGGCCTGGATCGAGGTCAGCGAGTGCGCGCAGGCGCAGATGCCGCAGATGCGGCTGGTGATGTGCTGCGCCTCGAAGATCGAGCGGCCGCGCAGCAGCGCCTCGAAGAAGCGCGGCGCCTCCACGACGTCGAAGCGGCAGGCCTCGAGCGCGCCGTCCCTGACCTCGACGACGATGTTCCCGTGCCCCTCGACGCGCGTGAGGTACTCGACCTTCACGCCGAGGTTCTTGCCGGCCTTCTTAGCGGGCACGCTCGGGGCCCTCCTCGCGGCAGCGGTTGTACATCTCCATCCTGCGGACCACGTGCTCGAGGCTGATGCCCCGCGACGTGAGCACCTGGAGCATCCCCTTCTCGTTCGGGTTGCTCACGAGGCCGCGGCAGCCGTAGCAGATGTTGCCGTTGTTCACGCACCAGGAGTTGCAGCCGGCCCGCGTCACCGGGCCGAGGCAGGTCACGCCGCGGTCGTAGAGGCAGACGTTCTCGTTGCGCTTGCACTCCGTGCAGACCGCCTGGTCCGGCACCGTGTAGGGGATGCCGGCGAGGATGCACTTGAGCACGGTCAGCAGCTCGGGGATGGCGATCGGGCAGCCGTGGATCGTGTAGTCCACGGGCACGACCTGGTGCAGCGCCCGCGTGGTCGCCGTCGGGAAGAAGCGCCGGCCGTCGCCGTAGACGACGCGCCCGATCTCGGCGAGGTCGAAGGCGTTCTTCATGCCGTTGACCCCGCCGGTGCTCGCGCAGGAGCCGAGCGCGACGAGGACCTTCGCGCGCCCGCGGATCTCCCGCAGGCGCGCCGCGGCGTGCTCGTCCGTGACGCTGCCCTCGACGAAGGCGACGTCGAGGGGCCCGTCGTGCCTCTCGCTCATCGCCTCGCGGAACTCCACGAGGTCGATGAGGTTGACGATCTCGAGCAGCAGCTCGCCGGCGTTCACCACCTGGAGCTGGCAGCCTTCGCAGCAGGACAGATCGAAGAATGCGGTCCTGGGTCGTCTCATGTCGTGCGAGCCTCCTGATGGACATGGCGAGGCCGCGGGGGCGGGGCGGTGCCGTGCGGCCGCTTCGTTACGCGCTCGACCTGGGCCTGTCCGGCCCTGCGCTCGAAACGCACAACTCGCCCTTCGGGCTCAAACAATGCGTTTCGCCCTTCGGGACGCTCCGGTCCGGCCGCCCAGGTTCCCTCGCGCTCCACCATGCGTCCGCCCGTCACCGCCACGTCCCCGCTACGGCCCGTACCAGCCTCGTGAACAGGGCCACGGCCAGGGGGCGCCTGTGAGCGGTCATAATGCGCCGGCCGCGTGCTGTGGCGGCTGAGTGTGGCCGGCGCATTGACAGCCGAGCAGCTGATGATTGCTTTCGCGGATTGAGGGAAACAGGGCGAGGCGGAAGCGAACAGGCGCCGCCGGGCCGTGGCCCGGCACGGGAACAGTTCGCGCATCAGAATGCCTCGGGCATCCATTTGACGTCGGAGTAGTTGAACACGGGCCCTTCCTGGCAGCAGTAGAAGTTGTGGATCTGGCAGCGCCCGCACTTGCCCATCCCGCACTTCATGTGCCGCTCCAGCGAGAGCAGGATCTGGTGCTCGGGGATGTTCTTCGCGAGCAGCTCGCGGATCACGAACTTGTACATCACGGGCGGCCCGACCACGACTGCGAACGTGCGCTCGGCCTCCATGTCGACGCCGGGGATCAGCGTCGTGATGCGGCCGACCTGGCCGGTCCACTCCGGCGCGGCGCGGTCGACCGTGCACTCCCAGTGCACGTCCATCCGCTTGCGCCAGCCGTCGATCTCGTCGGCGAAGAGGATGTCGCCCGGCGTGCGGCAGCCGAGCAGGATGTGCGTGTGGCCGAAGTCGCGCCGGTTGTCGAGCACGTAGCGGATCAGCGAGCGCAGCGGCGCGATGCCCAGGCCGCCGGCGATGATCAGCAGGTCGTTGCCCTCGAGGATGCGGATCGGGAAGCCGTGCCCGTAGGGGCCGCGGATGCCCAGCTCGTCGCCGGCCTCCAGCCGGTGCAGCGCCCGCGTGACCTTGCCGACGGCGCGCACGCAGATCTCGAAGGAGGTGCGGTGCGTGGGCGAGGAGGCGATCGAGATCGGGATCTCCCCGACGCCGAAGAGCGAGATCATCACGAACTGCCCCGGCTCGTAGTCGAGCGTGCGCCCGCCGCCGAGCGAGATCTCGAAGAGCTTCTCGTGCTCCGTCATCTGCCGCGTGCGCAGGATGCGCGCCGGCCGGGTCTGCCAGTTGGACTCCGGAAGGTGGGTGCGCTCCATCGCCTCTCTAGCCCCCCTGGCCCCACGCGAGGGCGGTGAGGGTCTCCTTGAGCTTGATGCCGGCCATGCACGCGCGGGTGCAGCGGCCGCAGCCGGTGCAGAAGAAGCGGTGGTACTTGCCGAAGGGGTACGCGAACTTGCGGAAGTAACGGTGGCGCTGGCGCGAGCCGCGCGTCTTGCGGAAGTTCTCGCCGCCGGCCACGAGCGCGAACGGCTCGCTCTGGCAGGATTCCCAGGCGCGGATGCGCCGGCCGGTGGCCAGATCGATGCGGAACTCGTCGCGCACGTCGAAGCAGTAGCAGGTCGGGCAGACGAGCGTGCAGTTGCCGCAGGCCAGGCAGCGCCCGTCGAGGTCGTGCCAGACGGGGCTCTCGAGCGAGCGGCTGAAGAGCTCCGGCAGCTTGCGCGGGTCGAGGGCGACCTCGTTGCGGAAGGTCCCGCGCTTGCGCTCGCGCAGCGCGGCGAGCGCCTCGAGGTCGCCCGCGGCGGCCGGCGCGAAGACCTTGATCGTGTCGACGATGTCGTCGCCGGCCTGGGTGTTGACGTGCACCAGGAAGCGGTCGCCGAGGTCGGTCAGGAAGAGGTCGTAGCCGCCGTTCGGGAGCGAGGCGCCGACGAGGGCGCAGCTGGCGTTGGCGTCGCAGTAGCCGTTGCACTCCAGGCCGATCACCGTGATCAGCCGCTTGCGCAGCAGGTAGTTGTAGTCGCGCGGGCGCTCCGAGAAGACCATGTTCAGGCACTGGATCCCGGCGATGTCGCAGGTGTGCACGCCGAACAGCGTCAGCGGCTGGTTGTCGCCGACGGTCTCGACGTGCATGCCGCGGCGCACGTCGAAGTGCAGCAGGGTCTCGCGGGGCGGGAGGAAGTACTTCTTCGGCGGGAGGATCGTCGGCACGTAGTCGAGCGTCATCTCGCCCGCTTCGTGCACCGAGGCGAACGCGAAGTTCCCGTCGCCCTTCGCGACCGGCGCGGCCAGGGGCTGGAGCTTGGCGAGGCGCGTGACGAGGCCGTCGAGGTTCTCCTTCTTCAGGACGTGGTACTGGAGCAGCTCCTGCACGCCTCCCTCCCTCTCCGGCAGACCGTGCCGGGCACCCGCCCGGATTCTGTGCCGAATTTCACAAGCGGCGAGGAGACAATACCTTGGCCGAAAATCGAATTCAACGGAGCAGGGATGTCGGGATTGAGCGGCCCCGGGAAAGGCCGGTCGCGCCTAGGCCCCCGCCCCTCGTCAGCCTGGCTCCTGAGGGAGGGGACAGAACGCCCCCGCCGAGAAGCCGGCCGCCTGGCAGCCCAGCGCGCGATTGAAACGGCCCCGGTAATTCGCCAGCGCAATCTCTGTCGTCAGCTCGATGATCTGCGCATCCGTGAAGTGGCGCTTGAGTTCCGCGATCAGTTCGTCGCCGACCGCCGGCGGCGTGCGCGTCATGGCGACCGCCAGGTCGAGGACGAGCTTCTCGAGGGGGCCGAACACGGGGCTCTCCCGGTAATCGTGGAGGTGCTGCAGCTCCTCCTCGGTGACACCGTTTGCTCTGCCCTCCGCAGAGCCGGAGTCAATTCAGGCAGGACACCCGATGAGCGTTGCCGCCTTGATGTCGGCCAGCCGCCGCAGTCGTCGGGGGACCAGGCGCGAGCTGTCGAGCAGCAGCTCGAACACCCCCCGGCCCAGGTGCAGCCGCGGCACGTGTGCCATGACCTTCCAGCTCTCCGGCATGCGGCCGAGGCGTCGGCGCGCCGCCCGGAAGAGCGCGCGGCTGATCAGCGAGGTCCGGCCTTCTTCGAGGATCGCGATTCGTGCCATGGGCTCCCCCTCCTTCTGGTTCAGTCCCCAAGCGCCGCGCGGGCGAAGCGCGCGAGAGTGTGCCCGGCTGGACCGCGGAAGTGCAGTCCGGCCGGGACGACGCCTGCCGTCAGCGGCGTCTCCTCCCTGTTGAACTCGATGACGACGCCGCCGCGGGCGCGCACGGCCGCCGGAATCCCCGCGGCCGGGTACACCTGAGCCGAGGTGCCCACGACGAGAAGCAGGTCGCAGCGCGCCACGGCCGCCTCGATCAGGTCGAGGTCCCGGACCGGCTCGCCGAAGAGCACCACGTTCGGCTTGAGCGGCGCGGCGCACGCCGGGCAGGCGGGAACGGGTTCAGCGAACCGCTCGGGGCGCACGTCCTCGAGGTGGCCGCAGCGCGGGCACTGGAGGCGCCGGTGATCGCCGTGCATCTCGATGACGGCGCGCGACCCGGCCGCCTGGTGCAGCCCGTCGATGTTCTGCGTGATCACCAGGCGGAGCAGTCCGGCCTCCTCCAGGGCGGCGAGGGCGCGGTGCGCGTCGTTCGGCTCGCGGCCCGCGAGCGTCTCTCCCAGGGCGCGGTAGAGGCGCCAGGCCTTCGCCGGGTCGCGCCGGAACGCCTCGATCGTCGCGTACTCCTCCGGCCGGAAGACCGACCAGAGCCCGCCGGGCGAACGGAAATCCGGGATGCCGCTCTCGACCGAGATGCCCGCGCCCGTCAGCGCGACGGCGAAGCGCGCCGCCCGCAGCCGCGTGGCCGCAGCCGCCAGCGCCGGCCCCGCCTCGTCGCCTCGGTCGCGATCAGTCAATCCGGGTCCCTCCGAGGGCCGTCCGGCGCGCATCCTGCCCCCCGCGCCTGCCGCAGCGCGGGCCGGTCGCGCGACTGTGACACTGATCACGAAACTTTTCCCGCCCGGCGCCAGTCTACATGGTAACAGTCGCCAGCGTTCAATCAAATCCCGCCAGGGCTTCGCGCGGACGGGAGACTTTTTTTCGCCGCGCCCGGAGCGCGGCGGGGAGGTGTCCCATGTGGAAGAATGTCGGTCACGTCGCCTATCACTTTGTGATCGTGACGGTGAGCGCCGCGCTCGCGCTGTCGCTCCCGAAGATCGCCGCGAGCCTGGTCCAGCGCTACCTGCAGTCCTGGGGGCAGATCGCGGGCAACAAGGCCTTCCTCGTTTCGATCGAGGTCGGCATCGCGGTGGCGCTGATCCTGATCATCAACGACCTGCACCGGGCGTGGAAGGACCGACGCCTTGCCACCATGGCACGGACCGCCGGCCTGCTCGCGATGCGCGCCGGGCGGGGCCTGCTCGGGCGCCGCGGCCTCCTGCGCGCGAAGCGGGAGCAGGGCTGCGCCCGGGAGGTCATGATCATGGGCGCGACCGGGTACCGCACGTTCGTCGACGCGTCCGGGGACCTCCACGAAGTGGTCAAGAACTGCCGCGAGGCGAAGATCATGCTGCTCGACCCGCGGGCCGAAGGGGCGCGGGTCCGCGCCCTGAGCCTGCCGGAGGCGGAGGTGACACCGGAGCGGTTCCGCAGGCAGATCCGCGCGAGCATCGCCTTCCTGCGGGATCTGCGCCTCCTGCAGAAGAACGTGCGGCTGAAGCTCTATCCGGAGCCCCCGCTGTCCAAGCTCGCGATCCTCGGCGACTATGCCTGGGTGAGCCACTACCATCCGGGCGAGGACGTGAGCCGCATGCCCGAATTCGCCTTCAGGCACAGCGCGAAGCCCGGGGGCCTCTACGGCCTCCTGCGGGAGTATTTCCAGGCGCGGTGGCAGGACCCGCGCATCCCCGAGTATGACCTGGAGACCGACGAACTCGTGTACCGGGACGGCCCGGACAGCGTGCGGCGCGAGCCGTTCGTCCTGGACGTCGCCCCGGCACTGGAGCCGGCGTTCGCCGGCTGATGCCCTACGAGGTCCGCAGCGCGTCCACGATCCCGAGGCGCGCCGCCCGCAGCGCCGGCAGCATCCCGCCGGCGAGACCCATCCCGAGCGCGAAGAGGAGCGACCGGGCGGCGATCCCGGCGGTGAGGTCGAAGCGGAACGCCAGCTCGGAGAAGGTCTGCCAGTTCATCGTCGAGACGGTCACCAGTTGCAGGAAGGATGCGGCCGCCACCCCCACCGCGCCGCCGAGCAGCCCCAGGAACGCCGACTCGAGCAGGAACGCGGCGAGGATGCTCCCGCGCCGGAAGCCGAGCGCCCGCATTGTGCCGATCTCCGGGACGCGGTTGGCCACGGCGGCGTACATCGTGATCATCGCGCCGATGACGGCGCCGGTCGAGAAGATCGCGGCCAGCACCGCGCCGAAGACGCGCAAGAACGTCGCCATCGCCTCGGACTGGTCGGCGTAGAACTGGCGCTCACGCTTCGCCTCCAGCTCGAGGCGCGGGTCGCCCTCGAGCCGCGCCTTGAGGGTGTCGAAGCCCGCTGGGTCGCGCAGCCGCAGGATCACCGACGAGTAGACCGGTCGGCGGAAGGCCTGCATGAGCTGGTCGACGTCGCCCCAGATCTCCGAGTCGAAGCCCGCGCCGCCGGAGTCGAGGATGCCCACCACCGCCCACTCCTGCTGCCCGAAGCGCAGCCGCTCTCCGAGCTGGGCGCCGCGGAAACGCCGGGCGATGCTCGCGCCGGCGGCGATTTCGGTGCTGCCCGCCCGCGGCATCCGGCCGGCGGCGAGGCGCACCTGGGGGCGCAGCGCGAGGCTCGCCGGTCCGATCCCGCGGATGGTCACGTTTGCCGGGCGCTCGTCCGCGCGCTGGAGGAGGTTGATCAGCACGACGATCTCCTTGGCGGCGAGGCGCGCGCCGCCGGCGCCGTCGGCGACCTCCGGCTGCGATTCGACGATGGCCGCGGCGTCGCGCGTGACCGAGCTCTGGACCTCGGTCTGCGAGGCCTTGCGGATGAGCACCGCGTTGTCCCAGGCGCCGGTGTCCACGAGCGTGGCGCGCAGGCCGGCGGCGAGCATCTCCATCGCGGCGAAGACGAAGACGACCATGGCCATGCCGCTGGCCGTGAGCACGGTGGTCAGGCGGCGCGTCGCCAGGTTGCGCAGCGAGTAGGACCAGGGGATCGCCATCAGCAGCCTGTCACCCCAAATGCCTGAAGCCTTCGACGACGTTGACGTTGGCGGCGCGCCAGGTCGGCAGGATGCTCGCGGCGACGCCGACGATGACGATCGCCGCGACATCCAGCGCCAGCGTCGTGTGCGAGACGTTGAAGACGGGGAAGAACTGGCCGAGCTTGAGGGAGAAGTACCCGGCCGCCGGGTAGGTCAGCGCCATGCCCAGCGCGCCGCCGGCCGCCGTCAGGGTCAGCGACTCGCCCCAGACGAGCACGCCGATCGCGAAGCCGCCGAAGCCGAGCGCCTTGAACGTCGCGTACTCGCCCATGCGCTCGCGCGCCGTCATCGCCATCGTGTTGGCGGCGACGACCATGATGATGGCGATGATGGCGAACGACACCAGGCGGATCACGGTCAGGATGGCCTCGGTCATGCGGATGAAGCCGAGGTTGAACGCCTTCTCGGTCTCGGTCAGCGTCTCGGCCAGCGAGTTCCTGAAGAGCGCGTCGATCGTCGCCGCCACGTGCGCGGCGTCGTCGGGGTTCTTCACGCCCACGAGGTACCAGCCGACGGTGTCGGCCGCGCCGGGCATGATCCGCTTGACGCCCTCGTTGAGGTAGTCCCAGTGGAACATCAGCGGCGACTCGTCCGCCGTCTTGTCGCGCCCGCGGAAGATGCCGCGGATGGTCATCGGCCAGTCGCCGGGGAAGATCGTCCCGCGCAGGACGATAGTCTGGCCGACCTTCCAGCCGAAGCGCTCGGCGGTCTTGCGGCCGACGAGGCAGGCCGTGCGCTCGCGGCGGAAGGCGGCCAGCTCCGCGTCGCCGACCACCATCTCCGGGTAGAGGTCGATGTAGCCCTCCGGCTCGACCGCGAAGCTCGGGAAGAAGTTCTTGGGGTCCTGGTAGACGCCGCCGAACCAGTTGCCCCACGACACGCGCGAGACGCCCTCGACCTGGCGGATGCGCGGCGCGTAGGACAGGGGCAGGGGCATGATCAGCGAGATCGCGTTGCGCGTGATCAGCCGCGCCGCCGAGGAGGCCTGCACGCCGGCGTACCAGGCGTCGATCACGGTGCGCAGCAGCCCGAAGGCGAGGATCGCGATCGCGATGGCCGCGACGGTCAGCGCGCTGCGCAGCGGGTGGCGCAGCGAGTTGCGCAGCAGGATCTTGAGGATGACCATGACAGGTCGATTCTAGCAAGGTTGATCTGGCATGATACAAAGGGTTCGGAGAGGAGGTGCGGCGATGAGCACCTGGGTGTTGCGGCTGATCGTGGTGAACGTGGGGGTCTACCTGCTCACGGCCGCCAACCATCGTCTCCTCGGCGCGCTGGCGTTCGTGCCCCGTCTCGCCCTCCTCGAGCCCTGGACGATCATCACCTACCAGTTCGCGCACGCGGGCCTCGGCCACCTGCTGTTCAACATGCTCGGCCTCTACTTCTTCGGCTCGCGGCTCGAGGAGCACCTCGGCGCCCGGCACTTCCTGGGGCTGTACTTCGTCAGCGGCGTCGCCGGGGGCCTGATGTCGTTCCTGAATTTCAACACGCCGATCGTCGGCGCCTCGGCGGCGATCTTCGGGGTCTTCTACGGCTTCGCGCGCTACTGGCCGCGCGAGCGGGTCTACATCTGGGGCGTCCTCCCCGTGGAGGCCCGGGTGCTCGTGGTGGTCATGACCGTCCTCGCGCTCTTCGGCGGCCTCGGCTTCGGCGGGGCCGGCATCGCCAACTTCGCGCACCTCGGGGGCTTCGTCGGCGGCTGGCTCTACCTGCGCTGGGTGGGATGGAGCTCGCCGGCGGCGCGCTTCCAGCGTCGCGTGGCCGCGCCCGCGGTGGGCGCCGGCGAACTCGCGCGCTGGCGGAGCGTGAACCGGGAGGCCATGCACCCCGTCAACCGCGCCGAGTTCGAGCGGGTCATGGCCAAGCTCGAGGGCCAAGGCCCGGGGAGCCTGACGGACGAGGAGCGCGCCTTCCTGCGGCGCTTCACGCCGGAGTAGCGGGGGCGCCGGCAAGAACCGGAGTTCGAACGGAGGAGGGCCCTGTGAAAAGCCATGGTCCGCGTCTTGTCGCGACGTTCGGCGCCATTCTGGGGGCCGTGCTGCTCACGGTTTCCTGGTGTGTGCCTCCGTCTGTGGCCGAGGTCGTTCTCGTGCCGTCGGGCCCGCCCCAGGAAGCGGACCAGGAACCGCAGCCGACTCCACAGCTCACGGATGCGATCAACGGCTTCGGTTTCGACTTGCTCAGAGTGGTCGCCGCCGAGGACGGCGCCAGGGGCAACGCGATCGTCTCTCCCGTCTCGGTCCATGCCGCGTTCTCGATGACCGCCAACGGCGCGACCGACGAGACGGAGACCCAGATGCGCGAGGCGCTGCACACCGCCTCGATGGATGCCGCGGACACGAACCGGCAATGGGCCGATCTGCTGGCAGGACTTGCCGGTCGCAGCTCCGAACAGACGCTCGACGTCGCGAATGCGCTGTGGGCCCGGCAGGGTATCGCGTTCAGGGCGCCCTTTCTCAACGCCGCCCGCGACTTCTTCGGCGCCCAGGTGTCCACGCTGGACTTCGAGAGGGATGACGCCGCGGGGGCCGTCAACGGCTGGGTGTCCGAGAAGACCCACGGCAGGATTGACCGGATTCTCGGCCAGGTCCCCCCGAACGCGATCCTCTATCTCACGAACGCCGCGTACTTCTACGGAGAGTGGCTGACACCGTTCAAGGACGCGGCCACGGGGCGGCAGGCATTCACGCGCGCAGACGGTTCGACGGTTGACGTCGAGATGATGAACGCGAGCCGACCCATGCCCTATGCCCAGAACGGTGCCCTGCAGGCGACCGTGTTGCCCTACGCGGGGGATGACGCCGCCTTCTACGTACTGTTGCCGAAGCTGGGCGAGACGGTTGATTCAGCTATCGCCAGCCTGGGAGAAACGGGTTTCTCGAGGCTTGTGCGGAGCATGCGGTCGGCGGAAGTCGACCTGGGGCTGCCGAAGCTGGATGCAGACTTCGCCGTGGAACTCAGTGGGCCACTGGAATCGCTCGGCATGTCGCGGGCATTCGACGGGGAGCAGGCCCAGTTCTCGGGCATGGCGAGTCTCGGCGTGCCGATCTCCATCAACCGCGTGATTCACAGGACGAGGGTCAAGGTCGACGAGAAGGGGACGGAGGCGGCTGCGGCGACCGTGGCAGAGATCGGCGTCACTGCGTCGCGAGACGCACCACCGCGCATTCGCATCATCTGCGATCGCCCCTACGTGTTCGCCGTCGTCGACGTGAAGAGCGGGGCCATGCTGTTCCTGGGCGCTGTCAACGATCCGCGGAAGTAGCTGTGCCGCAGCGCGCCGCCTCCTGGTATTGCAGCTGAGCCCGGAGCCTACTCGAGATACTTCCTGAGGTGCTCGATGGTCGCGGGCCAGGCCTTGAGCGCGGCGGCCAGGTTCGCGCCGTCGCGCAGGTCCTGCGCGCGCAGAAAGCCGTGGCCTGCGCCCGGGAAGGTGAGGGCGGTGAAGGGTTTCCCCAACTCCTGCATCTTCGCGGCCGCCGGCCCGACCGTGGTCGTGACCCGTGCGTCGTCCTCGCCGTAGAGTCCGAGCACCGGCGCCCGTATCGCGGCGAGGGCGGCGGCTTCCGGCGACGTCCCGTAGTAGACGACCGCCGCGCCCAGCTCGGGCTGCGCGGTTGCGTAGGCGAAGCTCTGCGTCCCGCCCCAGCAGAAGCCGACCGTCGCGAACTTCCCGGTCGCGGCAGCCAGCCCGCGGCCGTAGCGGGCGGCGGCGTCGAGACGGGCCGTCACGTCGGCCGGCGTGAGGTCGCGGACGGCCTTGACCACGTCGTCGCGGCTCGGGAACTTCTCGGTGCCCCCGCCCCCGGGACCCCTTCCCGTGAGCATGTCGGGCGCAATCGCGATGAAGCCGTCGGCGGCCAGCCGGTCCGCGACGGCGCGGATCCAGTCCGTCAGGCCGTAGATCTCGTGGATGACCACGACGACGGGCGCCTTGTCCCTGCGCTCGGGGTAGGCCACGAACGCAGTGAGCTTTCCGGCGTCACCGGCGAGGGCGATGTCGACCCACTCGTGGTGTCGGGGCGAAGCGTCGAGCGCGGCCTTTGCGCCGGCCTCGCCGGGCGGAATCGCCGGCGCGGGCCCCGCAGCGGCCACGGCGGAGGCGATGGACAGGGTCGTCGCCAGCGCCGCGAGGAGGACCGGCAGCGTGTCCATGGAGCAAAGATAGGCGGAGAAGGTCCTCCGTGCCAGCGCGGGGGCGCCTGCTTGTGGCGACGCCAGCCTTCGAGTAGCTTCTTTCGCATGAGCTTCGGGACAAGGCGCATCCCGTGAAGGTCCGCGAGTTTGTCCGCGAGATCGAGGCGGCCGGCTGGGTGCACGTGCGCACGAAGGGCGACCACCGGCAGTACAAGCACCACGGGCTCGTCGGGCTGGTCACGGTGACGGGGCACCCGAACAACGACATCCCGCCGGGGACCCTGAGCGCTATAATGAAGCACGCCGGACTCAAGCACCCGGAGGCGCCATGAAGTACACGGTCATCGTCGAGAAGTGCGAGACGGGCTACGGGGCCTTCGTGCCCGACCTGCCGGGCTGCGTCGCCACGGCGGCAACGCGCGAGGAAGTCCTGCGGCTGGTCAAGGAAGCCATCGAGTGCCACATCGAGGGGCTGTGCCGCTCGGGCTGCCCCGTCCCGCCGCCGTCGTGCGAGAGCGCGGAGGTCGACGTCACCCCGCCGAGCCCCTCGTAGCTCCTGGGGACGGGTCCGGACCCGCCCCGGCGGCCGTCAGGCGCCGTTGTCCATCACGCCCTTTTCCAGGTGCCGGACGCGGCCGGCCCGCTCTGCTGCGCGCGGGTCGTGCGTGACCATCACCACCGTCTTGCCGAAGTCGCGCACCAGCCCCCCCATGAGGTCGAGGATCTCGGCGGCCGACGCGCGGTCGAGGTCGCCGGTGGGCTCGTCGGCGACGATGACCACCGGGTCGGTCACCACGGCGCGCGCGATCGCGACGCGCTGCTGCTGGCCGCCGGAGAGCTGCCCGGGGCGGTGGTCCATGCGGTCGGCGAGCCCGACGAGCCGCAGGACCGCCTCCGCGTGCTCGCGCCGCTCGCGGCCGGACAGGTGCGTCAGGTGCAGCGGCAGCGCCACGTTCTCCAGCGCCGAGAGCACCGGGATCAGGTTGTAGAACTGGAAGACGAAGCCGACGTTCGCCGCGCGCCAGCGGGCCAGGTCGGCGTCGCCCAGGCCGGTGATCTCGACGCCGCCGACGCTGATTGATCCCGCGTCGGCGCGGTCGATGCCGGCGATCAGGTTCAGCAGCGTGCTCTTGCCCGAGCCGCTCGGGCCCATCAGGGCGAGGAACTCCTTCGCGGCGATGTCGAGGTCGATCCCCTCGAGCACCGGGATGCGCTGGCCGCCGCGCCGGTAGGACTTGGAGACGCCGCGGACCCGGATGAGGGGGTCGGCGGCTGCAGCGGTCGCGGCCGGCGCCGCGGCGGGGTCGGCCGCCATCACTGCTCGGCGACGGTGACCTTGTCGCCGTCCCGCAGCCGCGCCGGCGGGTCGAGGATCGCGCGCTCGCCGCCGGCGAGCCCGGAGCGGATTTCCACCATGTCGCCGAGCTTCGGCCCCGGGGTGACCGTCACGGCCGCCGCGCGCCCGTCCCTGACCACGAACACCACGCTGCCGCCGCCGCGCTGCGCCACCGCCTTCGGGCTCACCGCGACCCGCGGCGCGGTCTCGCCGCCGGCGACGGGCCGCTCGAGGAAGGCGACCTTCGCGCTCATCTCCGGCAGGATGCGCGGGTCGAGCGCGGTCAGCCGCACCTTGGCCAGCACGGTCCCCTTGGCGCGGTCGGCGGTGGGCACGATCATGTGGACGACGCCGGGGAAGCGCGCGTCGGGGATCGAGTCGAGCTGCACCTCGCAGGGCTGGCCCACGCGGACCTTGGGCAGGCTGGTCTCGGAGACGTCGGCCTCGATGAGCAGCGATGTGGGGTCGGCCATCGTGACCACCGCGGCGCGCGCGTCGGTCGAGGCGCCGATGGGCGTCACCATGTCGCCGACGTCGGCGTTCTTCGTCAGCACCACCCCGTCGAAGGGGGCGCGGATCTCGGCGTAGCCGGCGTTGACCTCCGCGCCGCCGAGGCCCGCCTTGGCGGACTCCACCGAGTGCCCGGCGGCGGCCAGCGCGCTCTCGGCAGCCGCGAGCGAGTCCGCGGCCGAGCGCAGCGCGCTGTCGGCGGCCTCGACGGTGTGCCGCGCCGCCGCGACGCCGGCCTGGGCCTTGCGCCAGCGCGTCTCCGCGACGTCGAAGTCGACTTTCGCGGTCATTCCCCCGTTGAAGAGCTTGCGCTGGCGCTCGAGGGCGATCGTGGCGTCGTCGAGCTCCGCCTGCGCCTGGTCGAGGCCGGCCACCGCCCCCGCGCGCTGCGCCTGGGCGCTGACCTGCGCGGCCGCGGCGACGTCCCGCTGGGCGCGCGCCGTCTCGCGGTTGGAGCGGGCGACGGCGACCCCGGCGCGCGCCTGCTGCTCCGTCGCGCGCAGGTCGTCGCTCTCCAGGCGCGCGATCACCTGGCCCTCCTTCACGACGCTCCCCTCCTCGACGCCGAGCCAGACCAGGCGCCCGGAGGTCTTGGAGGCGACGGCGGCCTTGCGCTGGGCGACGACGTACCCGCTGGCGTTGAGCGCCGTGAAGGTCTGCGAGGGGTAGACGCGGCTGACGGTGATGACGGCGACGCGCGGCACCGGATGCGTCAGCCGGTAGGCGATCGCGGCGACGGCTGCCACGGCGATCGCGGCGGCGACCCAGCGCCAGGCGCGCGAGCGGCGGCCGCGCGCGGACTCGGCGCCGCGGTCGATCTTCAGCTTCGCGAGATCGTCGTTGGGCAACGCGGGCCTCCTCGGGTGGTGCGGCTTCGCCGGGGGATGATTGTCGGTCGGGTCCCCGGGCTTGTCAACGAAAGTCAGCGCTGGTTACGCGAACGTCCCCGCTGTCATCCCCGACGCCCAGGCCCAGTGCAGATTGTAGCCCCCGAGGGCGCCGGTGACGTCGACGACCTCGCCGACGAAGTACAGCCCCGGCACGCGCCGCGCCTCCATCGTCTTCGACGACAGCTCCGCCGTATCGACCCCGCCGGCCGTCACCTCCGCGGTCGCATACCCTTCGGTCTCCGCGGGGACGACGATCCAGGCCCGCACCCCCTCGGCGAGCGCCCGCAGCTGCCGCTCCCCGAGCTGGTTCAGCGGCCGCGTCGCGCCGAGCTGCTCGCAGCGCAGCGCCGCGAGGCGCCGCGGCAGCATCTCCCCGAGCACCGACTTCGGCTCCGCCCGGCTGGCGCGCCGCGACAGCAGCAGCTCGAGGACGTCCTTCCCGGGGGCCAGGTCGATGGCCAGCGGCTCCCCGGGGTGCCAGAACAGCGAGGCCTGGAGCGCGGCGGGCCCGCTCAGGCCGCGGTGGGTGAAGAGGACCCTGCCGGCGAAGTCGCGGCCGCCGCAGCCGATCGACGCCTCGAGCGAGACTCCGGCGAGCGCCCGGCACGCCTCGCGGTCGCCCGCGGCGAGCACGAACGGGACGAGGGCCGGGCCCGGCTGCACGACGCCGAGCCCGAACTGTCGCGCCAGATTCAGGCCGAAGTCGCTCGCGCCGAGCTTCGGGTAGGAGAGGCCGCCGGTGGCGACCACGAGCGAGGCGCAGCGGACCGCGCCGCGGGCGGTCTCGACGACGAATCCGCCGGTGCCCGCGCGCACGGCGCCGACGCGGCACTCCAGCTCGAGGCGCGCGCCCCCCCGGTCGCACTCGGCCAGGAGCAGGTCCACGACCTGCCGCGCGCTGCCGAGGCAGAAGAGCTGCCCCTGCTCGCGCTCCTCCCAGCGCACCCCGTGGCGCTCGAGCAGCGCCAGCACGTCCCGCGGCGTGAAGCGCGCCAGTGCAGAGCGGCAGAAGTCGGGGTTGGCGGAACGGTAGTTGCCGGCCGAGACCTCGCGGTTCGTGAAGTTGCAGCGTCCGCCGCCGGAGATGCGGATCTTGGCGCCGGCCTGGGCCCCGTGGTCGAGCACGAGCACCGAGCGTCCCCGCGCCCCCGCGGTCGCCGCGCACATGAGCCCGGAGGCCCCGGCGCCAATGACGATGACGTCACAAGGGGACAGATTCATTTTCGGCATGCGTTGTAGTAGCGTGCGTTGCCGGCTTGCCGCCGAAAATAGATCTGTCCCCTCTGTTCAGGGCGCCGGGGTCAGCGTCCCCATCAGCCAGTCCAGGTTCACACGCGCCACCAGCAGGTCGCGGCGGCCGCGGGCGAGGCCCGCCCGCGCGGAGACCAGGTTCAGCTGCGCGTCGTTTACGTCGATCCGCGTCTTGACGCCCAGCTCGAAGCCCTTCTCGGCCATCGCCAGCAGCCGCTCGGCCTGTGCGACCGTCCCGCCGAGCGCCTCGACGATGGCCGCCGCCTGGTTCACGGCGTCGACGCCGGTGCGCGTGTCCAGGGCGAGCGCGTCGATGAAGCGCGCCTCCTCCAGCCCGAGGGTCCGCACCTCGCTCTCGCGCCGCGCGACGGCGCCCCGGGTGCGGCCGCCGTCGAAGGCCGGCCAGCTCAGGAGGAGGCCGGCGCTCCACGTCGTGCCGTCGCCGGCGCGGCCGTCCATGTCGACCGTGCGCCACCCGGCGTCGGCGGCGAGGTCGAGCCGCGGCTTGTTCCCCGCGCTCTCGATGCGCACCAGTTCCTTCGACATCGCCACGTTCTTGCGCATCTCGGCCAGCTCCGGGCGCCGCGCCACCGCGGTCTGGAGCGCCGTCGCGGCGTCGGGGGCCGGCGCAACCGGCGCCTGGAGCGAGCCAACGACGTCCACCGGCCGATCCCGCTCGCCGAGCACGAACGCCAGGCGCTCGCGCGCGTCCCGCACCGCGTTGCCGCTGCTGATCACCTCGGGCCTGGCGTTCTGGACGCCGACGCTCGCCGCGAGCACGTCGTAGTCGGTCGCGGTCCCCGCGGCCAGCCTGCGTGTCGCCTCGTCGAGGAGGCGCTGCTTCTGCTCCAGGTTCTGCCGTGCCAGCGACTCGAGTTCGCGCGCGAACAGGACACCGTAGAAGGCGGCGGCCGCGTCGCGTGCGGAGGTGGCCTGCGCCGCGGCGAGACGGTCGCCCGCGGTGGCCCGGTTGATGTCGGCGAGGCGGATGGCCGAGGAGATCTGGCCCCAGGTGAAGAGCGGCTGCCTGCCGAGCACCTTGACGGCGCCGTTGTCGGTGGTCACCGGGAAGCCGAGCGCGGACTGGCTCTCGTCCTCCGAGCGCGACCCGGAGGCGGTGAACGTGAAGTGGGGGAAGGCGGCGGAGCGCTCCTCGACGTACCGCGCCGCGACGCCCGTCCCGTACTCCCGCGCCTTCACGACCTCGGGGCTGGAGCCGGCGGCGGCCTTCATCGCCTCCTCGAGGGTCAGCACGAGCGGTTCCGTGTCCGCGCGCGCCGCTGTCGCCGCCACCGCCAGGGCCAGCCCGGCGGCCAGCGCCGCCAGCAGCCGCCGCGTCGTCGTCTTCATTCGTGCACCTCCGCGCCGAGCGGCGCCGGCCCGCGGCGGCCCGCCCAGAGGCGGACGACCCGCGCGCCCAGATCGTCGAAGAGCGAGTAGACCACCGGCACCACGAGCAGGGTCAGCAGCGTGGAGGTGACCAGCCCGCCGGTGACGGCGCGGGCCATCGGCGCGCGCATCTCGGCGCCCGCGCCCAGCCCGAGGGCCATCGGCAGCATGCCGCCGATCATCGCCAGGGTGGTCATCAGGATCGGCCGCAGCCGCGTGCGCCCCGCCGTGATCAGCGCCTCGCGCCGGGCCATCCCGCCGGCGCGCAGCGTCTTGGCGTAGCTCACGAGCAGGATGGCGTTCTTGGTGACCAGCCCCATGAGCATGATCAGCCCGATGAAGGACATGATGCTCACGGTGTCGCCGGTGGCCAGCAGCGTGCCGGCGACGCCGACGAGCGCCAGGGGCAGCGAGATCATGATCGAGAGCGGGTCGATGAAGGACTCGAACTGCGCGGCGAGGATCAGGTAGACGAGCACCACCGCCAGCAGGAGCGCCTCGCCCATGTAGCCGAAGGACTCGGCCATGTCCTCGGCCTCGCCGGAGAAGCCGACGCGCACGCCGGGGGGCAGGTCCATGGCCTTGGCGGCGTCGCGCACCTTCGCCACGGCGGTGCCGATCGGGATGCGGTCGAGGCTCGCCCCGATGACCACCTGGCGCGAGAGGTCCAGCCGCGCGATCTGCGAGGGGGTCGCCTGCACCTGCCACGTGAGCACCTCGGCGAGCGGGATCAGCCGCAGCCGGCCGTCCGCGCCGGAGACCGCGAGCCGCAGCTTCCCGACCTGCCCCGGGTCCTCGCGCAAGGCGGCCGGCAGCCGCAGCCGCACCTGCACCGCGTCGCCCTCCTCGCTCTCCCACGTGGAGACGGGCTGGCCGCCGACGAGCGTGCCGACCGTGCGCACCACGAGGGCGGTCGTCAGCCCGAGGTCGGCGGCCTTGCGGCGGTCGACGACGAAGCGGTACTCCGGGCTCTCGTCCTCCAGCGACATGCTGACGTCGACGATCCCCGGGACCGCGGCCACCCGCTCCTTGAGCGCCATGCCGGTGCGCTTGAGCACCGCCAGGTCGTCGCCGAAGAGGTTGACCTGCAGTTCCTTGCCGTTGAAGAGGTCGCCGGCGCGGATGATGGCCGGGCGGATCCCGGCGACGCCGGCCAGCCGCGCCCGCGCGTCGCGCTGGACCTCCTCCTGCGTGCGGGTGCGCTTCGTGCGGTCCACGAGCCGGACGTAGACCAGCGCGTCGCGCACCGTCGTGTCGTTCGCGCCGATGGTCCCGTACGCCTGGTCGACCTCGGGAAGCGACTTGAGCAGCGCGAAGACGCGCTGGAGGCGCTGCTCGGTCTCGGCGATCGAGGCGTCCGGCGCGGTCTGGAGCATCACCTGGAACTCGCCGCGGTCCTGGTTCGGCACGAAGCTCGACTCCAGCCGGCCGAAGACCATGACCCCGGCGACGAACGCGGTCACCGCGATGGTCACGACCGCCCAGCGGTGGTCGAGCGCCCAGGCGATCACGCCGCGGTAGCGATCGGCCAGGCTGTTGAACCAGGCGTTGAACGCCTCCAGCGCGTGCCCGATCGGCCCGTGCTTGCCCTTGGCGCCGTGGTGGGCCACCGCCGGGTCGAACCAGCGCGAGGAGAGCATCGGGTCGAGGGTGAAGGAGACCAGCAGCGAGACGAGCACCGCCCAGGCCACCGTGATGCCGAAGGAGAAGAAGACGCGGCCGACGATCCCCTTCATGAAGGCCACGGGGACGAAGACCGCCACGATCGAGAGCGTCGTCGCCAGCACCGCCAGGCCGATCTCCGCGGTCCCCTCGCGCGCCGCGGTGAAGTGGTCCTTGCCCTGCTCGAGGTGGCGCACGATGTTCTCGCGCACGACGATCGCGTCGTCGATGAGCAGCCCGATCGAGAGCGAGAGGCCCATCAGCGTCAGCGCGTTGAGGGTCATGCCCATGAAGTGCATGACGATGAAGGCCGAGATGACCGAGATCGGCAGCGTCAGGCCGGTGATGACCGTCGAGCGCCAGGAGTTGAGGAAGAGGAAGACGATCACGACGGTCAGCAGGCCGCCGAGCACGAGGCTGTTGACGACGTCGTCGACGAACTCGAGGATGTAGATCGAGCTGTCGCGCACGACCTCGACGGTCACGCCCGGCGGCACGTCCGTGCGCGCCTTCGCGAGCGCCTCCTTGACCGACTGCACGACCGCGACGGTGTTGGACCCCGCCTGCTTGAGCACGTCGATGCCGATCGCCGGCGAGCCGTTGACGAAGGCGAGCGTGCGGCGCTCCTCGAGGCCGTCGCTCACCGCGGCCACGTCCCCGAGCGTCACGGGGCGCTCGTTGCGCGAGGCGACCACCATGCCGGCGTAGTCCTCGGCGTAGCGCGGCTTGCCGGAGACCCGCGCCGAGACCTCCGCCCCGCCCCGCCGCAGCCGCCCCAGGGGCGTGTTGACGTTCTCCGAGCGCACCCCCGCGGCGACCTCGTCCACGCCGAGCCCGAGCGCCTCGAGCCGCGCCGGGTCAAGGTCCACGGTCACCTCGCGCTGCGCCAGGCCGACGAGGTCCACCTTGCCGACGCCCGGGAGGCTCTCGAGGCGCGGCTTGAGCTTCTTGTCGACCCACGTCGAGAGCTCCAGCGGCGAGAGCGAGTCGGAGCGCGCCGCGATCGAGACGATCGGCATCGCGGCGAAGTCCAGCTTCTTGATCTCCGGGTCGCCGATCCCGCCGGGCAGGTCGCCGCGGATCGCGTTGATCTTGGCGCGGGCCTCCTGGACGACGTCGTTGATGCCGACCTCCAGGCGGAACTGGGCGACGACGAACGAGACGCCCTCCACCGAGGAGGAGCTGACGTGCTTGAGGCCGGAGATGGGGTTGACGGCCTCCTCGATGCGCTTGGAGACCTCGCGCTCGACGGTCTCGGGGGAGGCGCCGGGATACGGCGTGGTGATCATCACGACCGGGATGTCGATGTTCGGGAAGAAGTCGAGGCCGAGCCGGCGGTACGAGAAGATGCCGAACGTGACGAGGGTCAGCATGATCACGGCCGCGAACACCGGCCGGCGGATGGAGAGATCCGACAGGAACACTAGCGCGCCCCCCCGTCCGCGCGCACGGCCGCGCCGTCCTTGAGCGTGAAGCCGCCGCGGACCACGACGCGCTCGCCCGCGCGCAGGCCGGAGGCGACCTCGACCAGGTCGCCCTGCACCGCGCCGGTGGTCACGGCGCGCCGGCGGGCGACGCCCCCGTCGACGACGAAGACCGCCGCCGTGCGCGCCGCGCGCTCCCAGCCCACCAGCGCCTCGCGCGGCACCTGCAGGACGCCGGCGCGCCGGCCCGTGACGATGCTGCCGGTCACGTAGAGCCCGCCGCGCAGGACCTCGGGGTCGTTGGGCACCTCCACGGTGACGCGCACCGAGCGGTCGGCCTCGACGGCGGACGGGTTGATGTGCCGCACGGTGCCCGCAAAGCGCCGCCCGGGCAGCGCGTCGGTGGTGAAGGTCACCTCCTGGCCGGGGCGCACCCGCGCCAGGTCGGCCGAGGGGACGATGACCGTCAGGTCGAGCAGGCGGTTGTCCACGAGGCGGAAGAGCACCTTCTGCATCTCGCCGACGACCTCGCCCTCGCCGATGAACCGCTCGGCGACCGTCCCGTCGAACGGGGCGCGCACGACCGCCTTGTCGCGGCGCGTCTCGAGGAACCGCACGTCCTCCTCGGCGACGGCGATCTGGGCGCGCGCGGCGGCGGCCTGGGCGCCGGCGGCGCGCACGCG
>DATDCY010000015.1 GCA_036524115.1 bacterium
AGAGACTGTCCTCGATGAAGATCCCGGCCAGCAGGTTGGTGACATCGCGGACCTCCTTCGGGTCGTCCCCGGCGTAGGTGACCTGGAAGGTGTCGGTCTCGCGCGGTCTGGAGGCGATTGTCGTGCTGGCCATCATCGCCTGCACCAGTCCCTCCCGTTTGAGCGGGGAGGAGTTCGGCGGCAGCAGCGAGAGCCGCACGATGATCTTCTCGAAGTAGTCGCGGCTGAGGACCTCCTCGCGAATGCCCCTCAGGCGGTCCTCCATCTCCGAGGTCACGGCCAGCCCCCGCGTGAGCGGGTTGATCAGCTGGCTCTTTTCCACACGGATCGTGGTCGTCGATTCGTACTTCTTCGGGAGGTACTTGAGCGCGACGGCACCGGCCGCCGTGGCCCCGAGCTGGAGCGCGACAAGCCACCACGCCCGTCGCCAGGCATGGCGGCCAATCTTCCTCAGCAGTTCCAGTTCAGCGCTCGCCACGGTTCCCGTCCACCCCGCTGCCGGCCCTCACGCCCCGCACATACCTGCGCCCCACCCGGTCCAACGAACAAGAGGGTCGACGCACTGTGCCACACGCGGCCGGCGCTTTCAACGTCGCCCCGCCAGGGTGTCGTCGGACGAGGCCATCCGCCGCACCTCCGACGCGGGGATGGTCCCCGGCGCGAGGATCGCGAAGTGATACGTCAGGCCCGCGTAGTACAGGTTCGCGGTGTACGAACGCGTGTCGTCGGTGGAGTCGTTCGTGCGGTACGAGTACCCTGCCTCGGCGACAAAATGCCGGCCGAGCAGGACCACGAGCGCTGCCGCGGCACGGCCCGTCTTGTCGACGATCTCGACGACGCCGGGCTCCTGGATCGAAGCCCTCGTCCAGCTCCCTCCCAGGTCGAGCGCGAGCCAGGGGGCGATCGCCCAGCGCGCCAGGAGCGTCGGCCCCCAGTCCGTCTCATCCCTGCCCGATTCCCTGAAGTCGCGCGTCTCGTGCCACAGCTCGCCGCCGACCTCGCTGCCCAGGCGGGCGCGGATGCGCGCGCTGCCGGATGCCCGCCCGAGTTGCAGGGTGTCCCCGTCTGGCTGCGCCTCGAGACGGTCCTCGTAGCCCAGCGTCCAGAAACCGTCGCGCTCCAGCTGACCTCTGATCTCCGCCGACTTGAGGAACGAGGTCGTCTCGTGCGCAGGCGTTTCCTCGCCGTCGTCCGGGGCGGCGAAGGCATCGTAGTCGTCGCGCACCCACTCCAGGCGCGCCCGCGCCGTGAGACGCTCGCTGAAGCGATAATCGACTGAACCGGCCACCCTCATCTCGGTGTAGTCCCCCGCGAGCCGCTGATCGATCAGGCCGTACTGCCCGGTGATCTGGGTCCACCAGAGGGGGCTCCACTGGTGGCGCACCATGCCCTCGGCGTAGTGCCTGGCCACGCGGTCGTCGCTGCCCGGATGGCCGCCCGAGAAGTATTCGAGCTCCCCGTGGTAGGCCAGCTCGACGACCCGGTTTGCACCGCGCTCCCACGACAGGCCGCTGCGCACCCGGACGAAGGTCCTGTCAGCTTCGTCGAGGACGGACTGACTCTCCCGGTCCTGGGTGCTCGGGACGCGCTCGCTCACCCCCTCGGCCTCCAGGAAGAAAGGCGCCGTGCGACGCCACACGAGGTCCGCGGTGAGGTTGGGGATCCACATCGGGTCGATCTCTTCGTCGCCCGTGAAGGCCCAGTACTCGCCGCGCGTGTCGAGGGCAAGCCTGTCCCGGCCCTGGGTCCACTGGAACGCCAGTGCCGGGACCGCGGCGTAGATCGTCTCGTGCACCGGCGCGCGCTCGCCCGGCGCCAGGGGCTCGTGGTCCAGATGCAGGTTGTCCGTGTTCATCGCCCGCCCGCCGAGCGAGAAGTCGTAGGTGACGACGGCACGCGCGGGGGACGCGGACGCGGCGAGCATCGCGAGCGCGCCAAGGACGGCCGCCGCCCGCCCGAGGGCTCGGGCGCCCGTCACCGCGGCACCATGACGATGTCCCCCGGGGCAAGGGCGACGTTCTGCACGAGGTCCGCGCGCTTGAGGATGCGCGAGAGGTCGACCTTGATCTCCGTCTTCTTCCCGTCCGGGGCAGGGCGCACGACCTTCACCGCGCCGAGGTCGGCGAAGTCCGTCGCCCCTCCCCCGGCCACGAACGCGTCCAGCACCGTCAGCCCCTCGCGGTACGGCAGCGTCTGCGGGGTGCGGACCTCGCCCACGACGAGGACACGCTCCGGCGCCTGCTTGAACGGCACGATCACGATGTCGCCCGGCGCGAGGACGGCATTCTGCTGGAGCGCGCCCTGCTTGAGCACGGCCTCGAGGTCCACCGCCATCTCGACGCTTCCGCCCCCGCCCTGCTGGCGGGCGATCTTCACGCCCCGGAGATCGGCGGTCGCGGTCCCGCCCCCCGCGCCGAGGTAGGCGTCGAGGATCGTCATGCCGTCCTGGTAGGGAAGCGCGTGCGGCTGCGCCACCTCGCCGACGACGAGCACGCGCCCGAGCGTCACCTCCCGGACCGGGACGACCAGGATGTCACCGGGCGCGAGCAGCGGCCCGGCGCCGGACTCCTGCCCGCCCGCGGCAACCGAGAGGTTCGCCGGCACCCGCTCGCTCCCGCGCAGGACGTAGGCCCGCGACAGGTCCGCCTCCGGCGTCGCCCCCCCGGCCTGGGCCAGCAGCTGCCGCGCCGTGATCGGCGCGACGAGGGTGAACATGCCGTTGGCGATGGCCCCCTGCGTGTAGACGCGGTAGCCGGTGGCCGCGGTGACCGTCACGGTCACGTTCGGCGCGTTGACGAACGACGAGAACTTCTCGGCGAGCGCCTGCGCGATCTGCAACGCGGTGAGACCGGCCGCCTGCACATCCCCGATGAGCGGGAGAGTGATCTTCCCGTCGGGACGGACGGTCACCGCCTGGCTCAGGTCGACGTTCTTCCACACGGTGACCTGGAGGCCATCCCCGCCACCGACGACGTATTCCGCCGGCGCCGCCGCGGCGGGCGCGCGCCACGCCAGGACCGCCAGCGCCAGGACCACCCCGACCGCTCTTCCGGCTAGCCTCTTCACGCTCCCTCCTCGCATGCGCACGGTCTCACCTCGGGACCACGACGATGTCCCCGGGCTCGAGCGCCAGGTTCCTCGCCAAATCACCCTTCTTGAGCATCCGCGCCAGATTGACCTCGACCTCGCGGCGCTCGCCCCGGGCGCGCACGATGCGCACCGCCCCCAGATCCGCGAACTCGGTGCCCCCGCCCGCGGCCACCAACGCGTCGAGCACCGTCATCCCATCCTTGAAGGGGATGCTGCTCGGCGTGCGCACCTCCCCCGCGATCAGGACGCGGCGGGTCGCGTCCCGGAACGGCACGACAAGGACATCCTCCGGCTCCAGTTCCGGGTAGGACTCCGGGGTCGCGCTCCCCCCGGCCCGCGGCTCGAGGTCGACCGGGATGCGCGCACCGCGGCGGAGGATGAACGCCCCGGAGAGATCCGCCTCGGCCGTCGGCCCGCCGGCACGCGCCAGCAGTTGCAGGACGTTGACCGGCGCCGCCAGCGGGAACATCCCGTTCGCCACGGCGCCGTGCGTGTACACGCGGTAATTCGCGGCGGTCATCACCGTCACCGTGACGTTCGGCGCGTTCACGAACGCCGACAGGCGCGACTCGATGGCCTTGCCCAGGTCCATCGCCGTCTGCCCGCTGGCCGGGATGTCCCGAACGAGCGGCAGGGTGATCATCCCGTCCGGACGCACGGTGACCGTCTGGCTCAGCTCCGGGTTCTTCCAGACGTTGATCTGGAGCGCGTCGCCGCCGCCGATCAGGTAGGGTTGCGCCGCAGACAAACCGCCGGGGCCCGCCAGGGCCAGACCGCAGAGCGCAAGCGCCGTGACCGCCAACCGTCTCATTGGATCATCCTCCCCCCGGCGTCCTCCGCCTCCATCCGGAACGTCATCCCCGCGCCGCCCTGGGACTGGGGGAACACCATCGTGAAGCACGTCCCCTTGCCCGGGGTGCTGTCGACCGCAATCGAGGCACCGTGGTTCTCGAGGATCTTGTGCACCACCGAGAGCCCGAGCCCCGTGCCCTTGGTCTCCTTGGTCGTGAAGAAGGGGTCGAAGATCCTCTCCGCGATCTCCGGCGGGATGCCGACCCCGGTGTCGCAGAAGCGAACGACCAGGTCCGCGCCGTGACGCCGCTGCGCCTGCATGCCGGCAAGCAGCGCCCGCACGCGCTCGATGACGTGCCCGGCCGCGAGCGGGCGCGGCAGCAGCCCCGCGATGCCGGCGGTGCGCTCCAGCCGTCCGTCGGCGGCGTCGGGCCCGGACACGACGAGGATCCGCGCTTCGGGCGCGCACTCGCGGACCATGAGGACGAAGAAGTCGACGCGGTCGGCGTTGCCGTCGGCGTAGTCGAGCACCAGCACGTCGGGAGGCGGGGCCTGGCCCTGGCGGAAAAAGTCGATGGCCTCCTCGTCGCCCCGGAAGAAGCGCACCTCCCAACCCGGGACCTCCATGAGCCCGCGCAGGAACGCCAGGTCGGCGGCGTTGTCGTAGACGACCGCGATGCCGGCCGCCGCGGCGCCCTCGCGCGGCGAATCGTCGAGCGCGGCCTCGATGTCGATCGCGCCGCCCGAGGGCATCGCGTCGACGGCGTTCGCGATGAGGTTGACGAAGACCTGCTGCAGGTCCTGCGCGTTGCCCCAGACCGGCGGCAGCCCCTGCGCGAACGCCTTGCGCACCTCGATCCGCCGGCGCTCGATGACCACCAGGAACAGCTCGAGCGACGCCTCGATCACCTCGACGAGCGAGACGCGACCGGTCGAGATCGACTTGCTCCGCGAGAACGACAGCAGGTTGCCGACGATGCGGTTGATGCGCAGCACGTCCTTGCGGATGCTCTCGAGCACCTCCTGGGAGTCGCGGTCCTTCTCGCGGCGCTTGAGGATCTCGATGTTGAAGTTGATGGCGCCCAGCGGGTTGTTCAGCTCGTGCGCCATCCCGGCCGAGAGGATCGCGAGCGAGTTGAGCTTCTCGGACTGCACCATCTGCTGCTCGAGACGCTTCTGCGAGGAGATGTCGACGAGCAGGCAGACGACGGCCGCCTCCTCCGACTGGCCGACGCCCCACGGCGAGAACGTGATCTGATAGACGCGGTCCTCGCCGCCGTCGACGTCGACGTGGGCGACGCGCCGCTCGATGCCCCCGGAGACCACCGTCTCGGGCATCCTGCACCACGGGCAGGGCATGTCCCGCTGAAACAGCGTCTGGTAGCAGGTGCGACGCGAGGCGGCGCTGGTCTCGGCCGCCACGGGGAACGCCCCGCGGTGGAAGAACTGCAGCTCGAACTTCCGGCTGACGATGTAGAGCGTCTCGCCCATGCCGCGCAGGACGGCCTCCATCTTGCGCTGCTCGCTCTCGAGGGAGGAGCTCAGGTCCTTGAACGCGGTGACGTCCCGGATCACCTCGATGGCCGCCGTCGCCACGCCCTCGCCGTCACGCAGCGGGAAGGTGTCGATGCGGTACCAGTGGGGCTTGCCCGCCTCCGGCCGCACGACCTCACGAGTCTGCGCCGCCGCCCGCGCGATCGACTCCTGCGCGGCGCAGGTGACGCAGACCGGCGCGTCCTCCTCCATCCAGGAGCACCGTCCGCCGGCGCCGGGGGCCTCGCCCGATCCGGCGAGGATCTGGCGGTAGGTGTTGTTGGCGAAGAGAACGCGGCGCGAGACGTCGATCACGGCGATGCCGTAGCCGATGCCGTCGAAGATCTTCTGGTGGAGGTCCTTGAGCTGCATCACCTCGGTGAGGAGCCGCTCGTTCTCGGCCGCGGCCACGGCAAAGGGCTCCAGTTCCCTCTGGACCGCGAGCAGCAGATGCCCGGACTCCGCCTCGACGTCCCCGGGCAGGACGCTGGCCAGGATCGGCTGCCTGCAGGAGATCTCGATCGGCCGCAGCGAATCGCCGCCGCGCTCGAGAACCGGCAGTGCGCTCGGGAGGTCCCGCAGCCCCGCGTTCCTGATGACGAGCGCCGCATCCAGGGCCTCCGGCAGCCGCGGGAAGCCCGCTCCCAGCCCGGGTGCGCGCCACAGATCGGTCGAGGGGACGGCCTTCATCGGGTAGAGGACCCGGTCGGGCTCGACCGGCGCCGGGAAACGCAGGCTCCCGTCAGGCTCGACCCCCTCGGGCACGAGCAGCTTGAAGCGCCCGTCGCGGCTGCGGTGCGCGAGCGGGTAGAGGGCGAACGGCTGCGCTCCCCCTCCAGGGCCGGCCGGAAGCGTCGCGTCGAGACCGATCGCCTCCCGGTAGGCCTCGACGGCGGGCCGGCCGTTGCACTCGATGATGCGGTCGGCCTCGGCCCTGGTGACGAAGAGCTTCGAGCCGAGCGGCTCGAAGGAATGGAAGCGCTCGAGCGAGAACTTGAGGTCGGTCTTGATCATGGTCAGGACGACGCCGCCCGTGACGACGCTCCCGTCCGCGAGGGCCGCCGGGGAAGCCCCTTCCGTTACGTGCGAGAGCAGAAGAAACGGCGTACGTCCCTGGAGGCGGCGGCGCAGGAACGAGGCGACGTGGCCCTCGCGGGTCCGGCGGTCCCCCGGCCGCGAGACCACCAGCGCGAGCACGAGGGACGGCTGGCGGTAGAGGTACCAGTGGTAGAGCTTGCGCTCCGGCGCGTAGGCGGGCAGCCCCGGCATCGGCGAGGCGATGAAGGAGTTCCTGAAGGCCTCCCGGACTTCCTGGTCGACGGACCAGCCCTCGTGCGAGCCGACGCCGACCTTCGCCCGCAGGTGTTGCGAGCCGACGAGGAAGAGCTGGACGCCGCAGCCCTGCGCGGACACCCCGGAGCCGCCGGCGAGACCCACCAGGGGGCACTCGCCGAGCACGTCGCGGATGCCGGCGAGGACCTCCGCCGCGTGCTCCTGCTCCACGCCCCCCGCCAGGACGAGGGCGGGGGGCGTCTTGCCGATCTGGGACAGCGCCTCGCGGGCGGCGGACCGCCCGCGCTCGAAGGGACTCCCGACAGTCTCGACGGCGTGCCCGAATGCGATCTTCGCCACGGCGCGGGATTATACAGGACGGCTCTGGCCGATTCGAGGAACGCCGGAGAGCGGGCTCCGGGTCCTACGCGGGAACGCCGTGCGCGAGAAGGGCCGTGTTCCGTCCCCCCCGCTTCGCCTGCAGGAGGGCCTGGTCGGCCCGCTGGAGCAGGTCCGCGGCCGACTCGGCTGCGCCGTGGGTGACGGCGAGGCCGATGCTCACGGTGCACGAGACGCGCGAGGAGGCGCCGTCGGGAAGCGGGACCGCCTGCACCCGCGCGCGGATGCGCTCGGCGATGGCCGCCGCGCCACGCTCGCCGGTGCCGGGGAGCACCACGGCGAACTCGTCCCCGCCGTAGCGGGCGATGGCGTCGACGGCGCGCAACTGAGCCCGGACCGCGGCGGCGACCTCCCGCAGCACCCGGTCGCCGGACTCGTGACCCAGCTCGTCGTTGAGCGCCTTGAAATCGTCCAGGTCGAGCATGCCGACGGTGAGCGGTTGGCCGAAGCGCTGCGCGCGCTGCAGCTCGAGCGCCAGCTGCTCCTCGAGATAGCGCCGGTTGTGGACGCCCGTGAGGTGGTCGGTCACGCAGGCGACGCGCAGCTGCTCGACCTCCTGCTCGAGGCGCGCCTTGCGTATCGCCCCCGAGGCCTGCACGCTCAGGCGCTCCAGCCAGGCGAGGTCGCGTGGCGTGAACGCCTCCTCGCCCTCGCGCTCCGTCAGGTGCAGCACGCCCAGGGCGTGGCCGTCGTCCCGCAGGGGCACCGAGACGAACGAGCGCGACGAGTAGGGGTACTCGCGCTCGCGCTTGAGGTGCGGCTCCCGGTCGATGTCGTGGATGAGGATCGGCTTCCGGTCGTGGAACACGCGGTGGGAGATCGAGCCCGGGGGCAGGACCTCGATGGAGGCGGAGATCGGCGCGTGGTCCCCCCGCAGCGCGCGCGCGGTGATCCGGCCGCGCTCCTCGGCCAGCAGGATCGAGCCGCGGCGCGCCCTGAGGCCGCGCATTGCCGCATCAAGGGCGAGCGGGAGGATCTCGTCCACGCTGCGCGCCGTGAGGCACTTCTCCGCGAGCCTGCCGAGCAGATCCGACTCCTGCTCGCGCTGGACGGCGAGCTCCCGGCAGTGCCGGTGCACGACGCGCGCGACGAGGAACTCCGAGGCGGACGCCAGCAGGTCGCGCTCGCGGCGTGAGAGCGTCGCGCCGGCCAGCGCGAGGTAGCCCACGTCCCAGGGCCCGTGGGTCAGACGCTGCACCGCGAGCGCGCCCTGGGGCACATCGAAGCCGGCCCTGATCATCTCCTCCCGGCGCTCGTACGCGAGGAACGTGGTGTCCCCCGCCTGCGCGAAGCGCGACCGCCAGTCCTGCTCGGCGAGCGCGTGCAGGCCGTCCTCGCCGAGGCCGACCGATGCCAGCACCTCGTGCCCGTCCGCCCCCTCCAGCGGCAGCAGGAGCGCCGCGCCCGCGGCGCCGAACGTGGTCGCGAGGGACTGGAGCAGCTCCCGGACCTCACCCGGCCCGCGCTGGTGGAAGGCGGCGGCCCGCCGCGCCAGGTCGAGCAACTCGCCGCGGCGCGCCAGCAGCCCGTGACGGTGCTGCAGGCGGGAGTCCGCCGCGACGAAACCGGTCGCCAGGGTGCGCACGAACGACGCGACGCGGTCGAGCTCGGTGGCGCCGAGCGATCGCACCCCGGCCTGGCTCTCGAGGAACGCCTGGTTCGACAGGCGGTACCGGGCGATGAAGCCGCGGCGCTGCTCTTCCCCGAGCACCTCGGTGAGCGCCCGCCCGACGATGATCACGGCGTGCGGCTTGCCGAGCCGCCGCAGCGGGACGATGCGGTAGCTGAGGCCCGCGTAGCACCGCGCGGCAAGGACCCGCCGGGATTCCCTGCACGTCCCCGCCTTGCGGAAGCAGTCCTTCTGGCACGCGGCCAGCGTCTCCGGCTGTCGGTGAAGGAACGCGCAGAGCGGCGGCAGGACCGGGAGCGGCTGGACGGGCGCTCCCTTCGCGTCGAAGGTCTGCACGGACAGGCCGGAGAACTCCGAGAACACCGACTGAAACTCGCGCCAGACCCGGCCCGCGGCACCGCTGCGTGTCAACGGCATCGTCACGCGCCTTCTTTCGTCATGCGAGTTCCCACGCCAATCCCCAAAGCAATAACCATGCCGTCGTAACCTGATAGCAACGCGCGACAAGAA
>DATDCY010000016.1 GCA_036524115.1 bacterium
GCACGCCGCCGGCGGGGATGGCGAGCGCGGTCGCGCCCGCCGGGAGCCTGCCCTCGAGCAGGCCCGCGAGCACCTCGCCGGCATGCGCGCGGTCGCGGAAGACCCGGATGCGCCCGTGGAGTTCGGGAATGGTGACCAGCCGCGGCGGCCTGTCCATGACGCCAGGGTACCAGATTCGGGATCGGAGTTCGCAAGGAGGGTCGGCTCATGAGCAGCGAGAGCGGCAGGAGCGTGGTCGTCGACGGCTGCACGGCCTGCGCGCACGTGGTGCACGCGACCAACGAGATCATCACCATCTACCCGATCACGCCCTCCTCCCCGATCGCCGAGATCTGCGACGCGCGCAGCGCCGCCGGGCGGACGAACATCTGGGGGAGCGTGCCCAAGGTTAGCCAAATGCAGTCCGAGGGCGGCGTGGCCGGGGCGGTGCACGGCTCGCTCTCCGCCGGCGCGCTGGCGACGACCGTCTCGGCCTCCCAGGGGCTGCTGCTGCTCATCCCCGCGATGTACAAGATCGCCGGGGAGCTGACGCCGACGGTCTTCCACGTCACCGCCCGCTCGATCGCCTGCCAGGGCCTCTCGATCTTCGGCGACCACGGCGACGTCATGGCGGCGCGCGCCACCGGGTTCGCCATGCTCTGCTCGCGCAGCGTGCAGGAGGCGATGGACCTGGCGCTCGTGGCGCAGGCCGCGACGCTGGAGGCGCGCGTGCCGTTCATCCACTTCTTCGACGGCTTCCGCACCTCCCACGAGCTGCGGCGCATCGAGGAGCTGACGTTTGCGCAGATGCGCGCGATGATCGACGATGCGCTCGTCATCGCCCACCGCCGCCGCGCGCTCACGCCGGATCGGCCGACGATCCGCGGCACGGCGCAGAACCCCGACGTCTACTTCCAGGGGCGCGAGACGGTGAACCCGTTCTACCGCGACGCCCCCGCGGTGGTGGCGCGGGCGCTCGAGCGTTTCGCGGGAATCGCCGGCCGGCGCTACGGGCTCTTCGATTACGCCGGCGACCCGGCGGCCGAGCGCGTGGTGGTCGTCATGGGTTCGGCCGCCGAGACTGCGGAGGCCACGGCGGCGGCGCTCAACGCCCAGGGCGGGCGCGTCGGCGTGGTCACCGTGCGGCTCTTCCGGCCCTTCGCCGCCGAGGCGTTCCTGGCCGCGCTGCCGGCGACCGTTCGCGCCATCGCCGTCCTCGACCGCACCAAGGAGCCCGGCGCCCCCGGCGAGCCGCTGTACCTGGACGTGCGCGCCGCGGTCGGCGAGGCGCTCGAGCGCGGGCACGCGCCGTTCGCCGCTGCGCCGCGGATCGTGGGCGGCCGCTACGGACTGGGCTCGAAGGACTTCACGCCGGCCATGGCGAAGGCCGTCTTCGACGCGCTGGCCGCGCCGGAGCCCCGCCACGGCTTCACCGTCGGCATCACCGATGACGTGACGGGGGCGAGCCTCCCCGTCGACGCGGCGTTCGCGCTCGAGGAACCCGGCGCATACCGCGCGCTCTTCTTCGGGCTCGGCGCCGACGGCACGGTCGGGGCGAACAAGAGCACCATCAAGATCATCGGCGAGCACACCGCGAACTCCGCGCAGGGGTACTTCGTCTACGACTCGAAGAAGTCGGGCGCGATGACCGTCTCGCACCTGCGCTTCGGCGCCGAGCCGGTCCGCCACCCCTACCTGCTCCCGCAGGCGAACTTCATCGCCTGCCACAACCCGAGCTTCCTCGAGCGCTTCGACATGCTCGCCGCGGCGGCGCCGGGCGCCGTCTTTCTGCTCACGACCGCGCACGGGAAGGACGACGTCTGGGACACGCTGCCGCGCGAGGTCCAGGAGCGGCTCATCGAGCGGCGGATGCGCTTCTTCGTCATCGACGCCATCGGGCTGGCCGAGGAGCTGGGGCTCGGCTCGCGGATCAACATCATCATGCAGTCCGCCTTCTTCCTGATCGCCGGGATCCTGCCGCGGGAGGAGGCGCTCGAGGCGATGCGCGGGCAGATCGCCGCGGCCTACGGGAGCAAGGGGCCGCGGGTGGTCCAGATGAACGTCGCCGCCGCGGAGGCGGCGCTCGAGCGGGTCGTGGAGGTCGCCGTGCCCGCCGCGGCCACCAGCGCCCGGCGGCTGCGCCCCGCGGTGCCCGAGGATGCCCCCGAGTTCGTGCGCACGGTGACCGCGCGGATGATCGAGGGGCGCGGCGACACGCTCCCCGTGTCCGCGATCCCCGCCGACGGCGTCTGGCCGACGGGGACCACCCAGTACGAGAAGCGCAACATCGCCGTCAGCATCCCGGTGTGGGAGCCGGACCTGTGCATCCAGTGCGGCCGCTGCTCGTTCGTCTGCCCGCACGCCACGATCCGCGTCAAGGCCTATCCGCCCGCGGCGCTCGCGGGGGCCCCGCCGACCTTCAAGCACGTGGAGGCCATCGGCAAGGACCTCAACGGGCTGCTCTGGACCGTCCAGGTCGCGCCCGAGGACTGCACGGGGTGCGGCCAGTGCGTCGACATCTGCCCGGGGTGGCGCACGGACGAGAACGGAAAGCGCGACCCCTCGTTCCGCGCGGTCAACCTGCGGCCGCAGGAGCCGCTGCGCGCGGCCGAGGCCGGGAACCTGCGCTTCTTCCTCGCGCTGCCCGAGACCGACCCGGCGCGCTTCGACCGCGGCACCGTCAAGGGGAGCCAGCTCGTGCGGCCGCTCTTCGAGTACCACGGGGCCTGCGCCGGCTGCGGCGAGACGCCGTACATCCGGCTGCTGACCCAGCTCTTCGGCGACCGGCTGCTCATCGGCAACGCGACCGGCTGCTCCTCGATCTACGGCGGCAACCTGCCGACGACGCCGTACGCGAAGCGCGCCGACGGGCGCGGGCCGGCCTGGTCCAACTCGCTCTTCGAGGACAACGCCGAGTTCGCCCTCGGCATGCGCCAGACGGTGGACCGCTTCCGCGTCCAGGCCCTGGAGGCGCTCGAGCGGCTCGTCGCCGCGGAGGCCTTCGCGGCGCTGCGTCCCCTGACGGAGAACCTGCGCGCCGCGCCGCAGGCGACGCAGGAGCAGATCGAGGCGCAGCGCGCGCGGGTGGCGCAGCTCAAGGAGGCGCTCGAGCGTGCCGGCACCGCCGAGGCGCGGTGGCTGCTCTCGCTTGCGGACTACCTCGTCGTCAAATCGGTCTGGGGCGTCGGCGGCGACGGCTGGGCCTACGACATCGGCTACGGCGGCCTGGACCAGGCGCTGGCCTCGGGCGAGAACGTCAACCTCCTCGTCCTCGACACCGAGGTCTACTCCAACACCGGCGGCCAGATGTCCAAGGCCACGCCGCTGGCGGCCACCGCGCAGTTCGCGGCGGGAGGCAAGCGCACGCCGAAGAAGAACCTCGCGCTGATCCTGGCGACGTACGGCAACGTCTACGTCGCGCAGATCGCGTTCGCGGCCAACCACGTGCAGACCCTGAAGGCGCTCACCGAGGCGGAAGCCTACCCGGGGCCCTCGCTCGTCGTCGCCTACGCGCACTGCATCGCGCACGGCTTCGACATGTCGCGCGGCCTCGAGCAGATGCGCCGCGCGGTGGAGTGCGGGCACTGGCCGCTGTTTCGCTACAACCCGGCGCTGGAGCGCGAGGGGAGGAGCCCGCTGGTCGTCGACAGCAAGGCCCCGACGATCACTTTCGCCGAGTACGCGGGCCGCGAGAACCGCTACCGCTCGCTGCGCGCGAAGGACCCGGCGCTGGCCGAGCGGCTCATGGCGGAGGCGCAGCAGGACGTGCGCCGGCGCTGGGAGTACCTGCAGCACCTGGCGCGCTGGAAGCCCGGCGGCGAGCCGGCCGCGGCGCCGTAGGGCGGGAGAGCCGCTAGTACTCCTCGAGGTGGTACCACTCCGCGTTCTCGAGCCACTCGGCGGGGCGGCCGAGGAAGTCCACGATCCCCTCGAGGATGCGGTAGTGGCGCCGCTCCTCGACGGCGATGCGCTCGAAGGCCAGCCGCTCCGCCGGTGAAAGCGCTTCGCGGGCGCGGCCCTCGTAGAGGTCCCAGCTCCGCCGCTCGTACTCCTGCGCCTTGCGGTAGAGCTCGATCTCCGAGGAGCGCGCGCCGCCGGCGCCCTCCTCCTCGCGGATCTGAACGAACACGTTCTTCACCCGCTCGAGCAGCGTCGAATCCGGCAGCGTTGCCTCCTCGCGGGCCTGCATCCGCCGGAAGACCTCGTAGTGGGTCACCTCGGCGTCCGCGAGCATGCCGAGGATGTTCCGCAGGCCGGCGCTCGCGGTCTTCGCGGCGCACTCGCGGTAGTACGCCTCCCCGTCCTTCTCCATCCGCATCGCGAACTCGTAGACATCCACGGCGCACCTCCAGCGGGCCTGTTCCGTTTGTCGTGCCGATCAGTTGAGCTCGTTATCGCGCGTCCCCTATCCCCCCCTTGCCCACGAGGGAAACAGGGGGAGTTCCCGCTGCGGCGTGCACCCCCGCCAGCACGGCGAGCAGGAGCACGAGCACGAGGTAGATGTTGACGGCGCGCAGCGCGCGACGGCAGCCCGCCGCCTCCTTCGCGGCGATCCCGCGGGCGCAGCCGGCAAGCGCGAATGCCAATCGTCGT
>DATDCY010000017.1 GCA_036524115.1 bacterium
GGCGCGGCCGCCCGCGGGCGGGACGCCGCCATCAGCGTCGCCCCGGCGGCGACGCCGTGCCGAGCGGCTGTCCCTGGCGCGCCTGCTGGAGCAGGTAGGTGGCGAACGGGTCGCCGGGCCTCAGCCGCAGCGCCTCGGCGAGCTCGCGGACCCCTTCCTCCCGCCGTCCCTGGCCGATGAGCGCGAGGCCGAGGTCGCGGTGCGCCTCGGCGGTGTCGGGGCGCAGCCCGATCGCCTCGCGGAGCTGGCGCTCGGCGTCCGCAAAGCGCCCGGTGCTCAGCAGGATGGCCGCGGCGCGGCGCCGGGCCTCGGCATTGCCGGGGGCGATCTCGATCTCCGCCGCGTACCGGGCGAGCGCCTCCTCGGGACGGCCGAGCCTGGTGAGGTTGATGCCGAGGCGCAGGTTCACGTCGCGCATGCGCGGGCTGATGCGCAGCGCCGCCAGGAACGACTCGTCGGCCGCCGCCAGGTCGCCCCGCTTCGTCAGCGCGTGACCGAGGTTCACGAGGGCCGTGACGTTGCCGGGCTCGACCCGCAGGGCCTGGCGGAAGAGCGTCACGGTGTCGTGCCAGTGCCGGGCCTGGGCGGCGGCCAGGCCGCCGAGCAGCACGAGGACGGCGAGGACGACCGCCGTCGCCGCCGGTCGCGCCCGCGCGGGGATCTCGGCCAGGGTCCAGGCGGCGGCAACGGCCACGCCGATGAGGGGGATGTACGTGTAGCGGTCGGCGAACGCCTGGTTGCCGACCTGGACGATGCCGATCATCGGGACGAACGTGCCGAGGTACCACAGCCAGCCCGTGAGCAGTGCCGGCCGGCGGCGCCAGAGCCAGAGAGCCGCGCCGGTCAGCGCCGCCAGCGCGGCGGCGGCCGCCACGGTCCGGTCGGCGGCCGGGTGGTGCGACGCGAACGGGTAGTACGGCGAGAGGTCCGCCGGCAGGATCGCCTTCCCGAGGTACCGCAGGTACGAGAGCGTGGCGTTGGCGAGCCGGACCGACAGGGTGTTCACCGCTGCGGTGCTGATGGCGCCGCCGGCCTGCTGCGCCCGCAGGGTGACCGTCGCGGCGCCCGCCGCGAGCGCGAGCAGCGGCGCCTTCTCGAGCAGCAGCCGCCGCGGGGCGGTCGCCCCCGGGGCGCTCACCGCCCCCGGCCGCCACCGCCCCAGAGGCCAGAAATCGAGCAGCAGCAGGACGGCCGGCAGCGTCACGGCGACGGGCTTGGTCATCAACCCGAGCGCGAGCGCAGCGGCGACGACGGCGTAGCGCAGCGGCCCCGGCCGGCGGGCGTACGCGAGGTACGCGGCCAGGGTCAGCATCCAGAGCAGGCCCCCGAGCACGTCCTTGCGCTCGGCCACCCAGGCCACCGACTCGACACGCAGCGGGTGCAGCGCGAACAGGCCGGCGACCAGCGCGCTGCGCCAGAGGGCGCCCGTGGCGGCCCGCAGCAGCGCGAACAGCGCCACGGCGCCGGCGGCGTGCAGCAGCACGCTGGTCAGGTGGTGCCCGGCCGGCGCGAGGCCGAAGAGCTGCACATCCAGCATGTGCGAGAGCCACGTCAGCGGGAACCAGTTGAGGTGCTCGGTCGAGCGAAGCGCCCAGAGGAACCCCTGCCAGGTCAGGCCCTGCCGGACGACGGGGTTCTCGGTCACGTAGACCTGGTCGTCGTAGTCGACGAACCCGTTGGAGAGCGCGGGGAGGAAGGCGAGGAACGTCACCGCCGCAAGGGCGGCGCCGGCGAGCCAGGCGCCCCGCCCCGAACCGTGACCGGGCCGGACGGGGGCCGCCGCGAGGGCCGTGGGTGGGCTGTCCATGGCGCGCATTGTGGCACGCCGGCCGGGGAGAAGCCAACGGCGTCCGGGGCGCGCGCGGGCGGGACGTCGCGGCTTTTTACGATCGTGGATGCGTGCGAATTCCTTGACAAACCTTGACGCTACTGGTAGGAAATCCCGTCGCCAATTGTCGCGCGGCGCAGTCCGCGCGTAACGGCCCGACCCGTGGCAAAGGAGCGCACATGCAAGAGCTGAGCTTCGCGGAGATCATGAGCTACGCCAAGATCGCGGAGGACAACGCGATCGCGTTCTACCAGGGCGCGGCGGCCAAGGCCGCCCGGCCGGAGGTCAAGAAATTCCTCGGGGAGCTGGCGAAGATGGAGCAGGGGCACAAGCGCCACCTCGAGGACCTGCTCAAGAAGGTCGAGAAGAGCGGGAAGGTCCCGCGGCTGCGCCGGGCGATCCACACGCTCGGCTACGCGGAGTACATCAAGCCGGCGGCGATCGACGCGGACGCCAGCTACAGGGACGTCCTCGAGGCCGCGATGGTCAAGGAGCGCGAGGCGGTGATGACCTACGAGTCGCTCGCCCGGCTCGTCGACGATGCGGAGGCGAAGCAGGTCTTCGAGCTGCTGCACCGCGAGGAGCAGAAGCATCTCCAGGGCTTCGAGGCCGAGTACGACGACCTGACCAACCAGAACTGGTGAGCGCGGTCCGGCGCGAGAGAAGGGGGACGACAAGCGATGTTTGAGATCCTGGAGAAGAAAGTCTGGCTGCCCGAGGAGCCGCGGATCGTCGAGTTCCTCGTGAAAGCCCCCGAGATCGCCCGCGCCCACCGCGCGGGTCAGTTCGTGATCGTGATCCCCGTCGAGGGCGGCGAGCGCATCCCGCTCACCATCGCCGACTCGGACGCGAAGGCCGGCACGATCAGCCTCGTGTTCCAGGAGGTCGGCGCCTCGACGATGCTGCTCGGGCGCCTCGAGAAGGGGCAGACGATCCCGCACGTGGCCGGCCCGCTGGGCAAGCCGACGCACATCGAGAAGTTCGACGGCGCCGTGGTCTGCGTCGGCGGCGGCATCGGTGTCGCGCCGATCCACCCGATCGCCAAGGCGATGAAGGCCGCCGGCAACCACGTGATCTCGATCCTCGGCGCGCGCTCGAAGAACCTCATGATCTACGAGGAGCGGATGAAGACCGCCTCGCACGAGGTCAAGATCACGACCGACGACGGCAGCTACGGCGCGAAGGGCTTCGTCACCGACGCGCTCAAGGGACTGATCGACGGCGGCACGAAGGTCGGCTGCGCGGTGGTCATCGGCCCGCCGATCATGATGAAGTTCACCTGCAAGGTCACCGAGCCCTACAAGATCCCGACGTTCGCCAGCCTGAACACGATCATGGTCGACGGCACCGGGATGTGCGGGGCCTGCCGCGTCACGGTCGGCGGCAAGACCAAGTTCGTCTGCGTGGACGGCCCGGAGTTCGACGGGCACGCGGTGGACTTCGACGAGATGATGGCGCGCCAGCGGCAGTACCTCCCCGAGGAGAAGCTGGCGAAGGACCGCTGCGCCAGCGGCCGCGGCACCTGCCAGACCGTCTAGGCCGGGAACCCTCTGCGAGAAGGACGAGAGAGACGATGACTGAAGAGAAGAAGGACCAGCCCGCAGCCCCCAAGGCCCCGCGGCCCAAGATCCCGCGCCAGGCGATGCCGGAGCAGAACGCGAAGGTGCGCGCGAAGAACTTCCAGCAGGTGACCACCGGCTACACCGAGGAGATGGCCCAGCTCGAGGCGCAGCGCTGCCTGCAATGCAAGAAGCCGACCTGCACCATCGGCTGTCCGGTGAGCGTGCCGATCCCGGAGTTCATCAAGGCGATCACCGAGAAGGACTACGCCAAGGCGGTCGCGGCGATCAAGCGGACGAACCTGCTGCCCGCGGTCTGCGGCCGCGTCTGCCCGCAGGAGATGCAGTGCGAGAGCAAGTGCGTCGTCGGCAAGAAGAACGAGCCGGTGGCAATCGGGCGCCTCGAGCGCTTCGTCGCGGACTGGGAGGCTTCGCAGGGTGCCGCCCCGGTGCCGCCCACACCGAAGAAGACCGGCAAGAAGGTCGCCGTCGTCGGCACCGGCCCCGGCGGGCTGATCTGCGCCGGGTATCTCATCCAGAAGGGCCACGACGTGACGATGTTCGAGGCGCTGCACAAGGCCGGCGGCGTGCTCGTCTACGGCATCCCGGAGTTCCGTCTGCCCAAGGCGATCGTGCAGCGCGAGGTGGACTACCTGATCAAGCTCGGCTGCCAGCTCAAGACCGACTTCGTGGTGGGCAAGACGCGCACGATCGGCCAGCTCATGGACGAGGACAAGTTCGACGCGGTCTACATCGGCGTCGGCGCGGGCCTGCCGTGGTTCATGGACGTCCCCGGCGAGAACCTCAACGGCGTGTACAGCGCCAACGAGTACCTGACGCGCAACAACCTGATGAAGGCCTTCGAGTTCCCGAACGCCGACACGCCGATCAAGCGGCACAAGAACGTCGCGGTCGTCGGCGGCGGCAACGTGGCGATGGACTCGGTGCGCACGGCGCTGCGCCTCGGCGCGGACAACGCCTACATCGTCTACCGCCGCGGCATGGAGGAGCTGCCCGCGCGCAAGGAGGAGATCGAGCACGCGCAGCACGAGGGCGTGCAGTTCAAGATCCTCACCGCGCCGGTGAAGGTCATCGGCAACAAGGACGGCTGGGTCGAGGGCCTGGAGTGCGTCGAGATGGAACTCGGCGAGCCGGATGCGTCTGGCCGCCGCCGCCCCATCGAGAAGAAGGGCAGCAACTTCGTGATGAAGATCGACGCGGTGATCCCGGCGATCGGCACGGGGGCCAACCCGCTGCTGGCGATGACGACGCCCGACATGCAGTTCAACAAGAGGGGCTACATCGTCACCGAGAACCCGCAGACCGGCCGCACGACCAAGAAGGGCGTCTTTGCCGGCGGCGACATCGTCACCGGGGCGGCGACGGTCATCTCGGCGGCCGGCGCGGGCCGCCAGGCCGGCATGGCGATCGACAAGTACCTCAGCGATGGCGAGTGGTGGGACCCGAACGCGCCGCCGCCTCCGGCTGCAGTGCCCGCGGCGAAGTAGCGTCCCGTCCTGATTCGCACGAGCCCTCCTCCCGGGAGACCGGGAGGAGGGCTCTTCTCACTTTCCGCTGTGCCGAACCGCTCGGCAGGCTTGACCCTACTTCTTGAGCTCGATGACGATGACGTGGAAGTCGGCTGGGCCGATGTTCTCGATGGAGTGCGTGACCGGTCCGCTGTACACCGCGTCTCCGAGCTTGCGCTCCTTCTCGACCACCTTTCCGTCCGGCGTGGTGACCTTGATCCTGGTGGTGCCCAGGCCGACCGTGACAAAGTCCGGATGGAAGTGCATCGGCTCCATCTCGCCGGGCTTGTCCAGGACGTCGAGGACGCGCACCCGATCGTTGTCCACCAGAACCTTCACGTTCTTCGGGGCCACGGCAGCCACGTCTTGTGCTGTTGCCGGCCCCGCACCACCGGTCAATCCGAGAGAGACCACCAGGGCGCCCAACGAGACATACACGGACTTCTTCATGCTGTTCTCCTCTTCGTTGTTTCCTCGTCCACCCAGTGCCGCCCGCATCTGCAGAAGGCGCGGAAGAGTTCTTCTCGAACGTTCAGTCTTCGCAGACCTCCTTTCGCGACGCTTCCCCGTCACTGACGAAGCACGCTCAACCCCAGGATGCACAGTCCACCGACCAGCATGAGCATCCCGGCAAGAACGACGACGAAGCCAATTGCGTCGTGAGTCCTCTTGCTCATCCCGCATCTTCGACGGAGCATCATGGTGTCCCCCTGCCGGGGGTCTATTTCAAGAACGGTGCCAGAAGGAAGTCCTGAGGAAATGGGAGTTCTTTCAAGGTGTTAGGCCCGCGCTGCGGGCGAAGGGCATCTCGGGGCACGCTCGGAAGAAGTAAACGACGTTCACGCCCTGCAGCCGGCGTTTGCAGCCGGGAAGGAAGAGGCTCTTAGGAGTGAGCGTGCTCCGACGCCGCAGCGATCTTGAATCTCCGGATCTTCTTGTCGAGCCCCTGTCTCGTGATGCCCAGCAATTTCGAAGCCTGCACCTTGTTTCCCCGGGTCCTGCGCAGCGCTTCCTTGATGCTCGCGATCTCAAGCTCTTCGATGCGCTCGGCGAGGGACAGGCGCTCCGTGCCCTCGACCAGCGCCAGCGCTGTGGCGGTGCGCCCGTTCCGCAGCTCCTCGGAACAGTACTTCAGGGAGATCCGCTGCCCTTCCGGCGCCAGGGCCACCATGTGCTCGACTTCGTGGAGGAGCTGCCTGACGTTGCCGGGCCAGCGGTGGTCCTCGAAGAGGGCGAGCAGCTCGGGAGACGGATCCGCCAACTTCTTGTTGAAACGTCTGCTGACCTTGCTCATGAAGAACAGCGTGAGCGGCACGATGTCTTCCCGTCGCTCTCGGAGCGGCGGGACGGGGATCTCCACGGAAAAGATGCGATAGAAGAGGTCCTCACGAAACCTGCCGGCCGCAACCTCCTGGCGCAGGTCCTTGTTTGAGGCGCTGATGATCCGCAGGTCGTAGCGCATGGGCTTCGCGCTGCCCAGCCTGCTCCCTTCGCCTTCCTGGATGATGCGCAGAAACTTGGGCTGGATGGCGGGGGACATGTCCGCGATCTCGTCCAGAAAGAGTGTGCCGCCGTCGGCCTCTTCGAAATAGCCGCCGCGGCTGGCCGCCGCCCCGGTGAATGCGCCCTTTTCGTAGCCGAAGAACTCGCTCTCCATCAGATGCTCGGGGATGGAGGCGCAGTTGACCGCCACGAAGGGTTTGCTCGCCCGGTCGCTGCCGAGATGGATCATGCGGGCGATCACCTCCTTGCCGGTGCCGCTCTCGCCGCGGATATGCACGTTCACCGGGTTGCGGCTCACGGTGCGCATCAGGTGGAGGACCTGCCGCATGCTCCGGCTTTCCGCGATGAGCTGGACCTCCTCCCTGAGGTTGCGGGACTCCAGCGCCGCACTCAGGTCCCTGAGCCGCTTCTTCTCGAGACAGGTCCGGATCCTCGCCTCGAGCAGCACCTGGTTGAAGGGCTTGACCAGGTAATCTTCCGCGCCGATCCGGATGCATTGCACGACGCTGTCCATGTCGTCGAGCGCGGACACGACGATGACCGGAATGTCCCCGTAGCGGTCACTGTCGGCCAGCTGCTGCAACACCTGGTAACCGCTCATGTCCGGCATCATGATGTCGAGCAGGACCAGGTCGAAGCTGCCGCCCCGCAGGATTTCGAGCCCCTGCTTTCCGCTTCCGGCGGTGGTAACGCTGTGCCCCTGTCGCTCCAGCAGCCGCCGCATGAGATCGCGGCTGATTTCCGTGTCATCAACGACGAGCAGGTTCCCCCGGGTGGCGGCGGTGAATGCCGGCTTCATGGTGTCCAGGGAGGGGATGTCGTGAATGACACCCCGGACCAGGGCTTCGGCCTCGGAGGGTGCCGCCACCGCGTTCGCCAACCCCGGCCCGCCGGAGATGAAGCCGACGAGCTCGTCGACACAGGAGAGGAACTGCCGTCCGGCGCCGCGGATCTTCTCCAAGTCTGGGACCAGGGCATCGGCCCCGCCCGCTGCCGCGTCCTCGATCAGTATTTCAGTGTAGCCGATGATCGCATTCAGCGGTGTGCGCAGCTCATGACGGAGACTGGCGCCGAAAGCCTCCCTTTCGTGCTCCGTCGTGGCCGTCACGAAGGGCGTTTCCTTGAGGCGGCCGTCAACCAGTGCGGACAGCCTCACGCCCAGGGCATGAATTCGAGACAGGTCCTCTATCAGACCGACCCATCCCTGTGCCTGCGCATCCTCCAGCAGCAGTTCGCTGTACTCGATAATTGCGTCCACGGGCGTGCGCATTCGATCGCGCAGGCCGGCAAGAAACACCCGGCGAGATCGTGTCATGGTCTCTCGCGCCCTCGCAGCAGCGCCTGCATCTTGCCGAGCAGCCGCTCAAACTCGACCGGCTTGGAATCGTAATCGTCGCAGCCTGCCTCAAGCGCCTTGTCACGGTCTCCGGTCATCACGTGCGCGGTCAGCGCGATGACGGGTATGGACGCCGTCTGCGGCAGCCCCTTGATCCGCCGGGTGGCCTCCCACCCGTCGACCACGGGAAGGCTCATGTCCATCAGGATCAGGTCCGGACGCTCCGCGACCGCAACCTTCACGCCCTCCTCGCCGTCCAGGGCGATCAGGACCTCATAGCCCTTGCGCTGGAGCCTGCGGGAGAGCATGTCCCGATTCATCTCGTTGTCCTCCACCAGCAGAATTCTGAGCATGGCTCTCCCGGGTCAGGCAGATCGTGCGCGTCTTCCCGTGTCGGCTGGCAGCAGGGCTTCTCCTGGTCGAGCCGCTGCGGAACACGGAAGCGTCACGGTGAACGTCGTTCCCTGGCCAGGCGCGCTTGCGACCCGGATCTCCCCGCCCATCACGCTGCAGAACTGCCGGGTAATCGCGAGGCCGAGCCCGGTGCCGCCGTATCTTCTCGTCTGCGCATCGGCCTGCCAGAACGGCTGAAAGAGCAGTCCCATCTGCTCGGGGGTCATGCCGATGCCCGTGTCGCGCACGGTCAGGGAAAGCCGCGCGCCGCCCCCGGGCTCCTGCCGGGTCGCGTCCAGGGTTATCGTCCCCTGCTCCGTGAACTTGCAGGCGTTGCTCAGCAGGTTGAACAGGATCTGGCGGACCTTCGTGACGTCCGCGTACATCGAGCCGAGATCGTCAGGACGGTTGATCGCAAGCACGTTCGCGTTCTTGGCGATCAGGGGCTGGACCATGTCCACCACTTCCTCGATCAGGCCGGCGACGTCAAAAGACTCCGGCGAGAGCTCGATCATGCCGGCCTCGATCTTGGAAAGGTCGAGGATGTCGTTGATCAGCACCAGGAGGTGCTTGCCCGAGGCACGGATCTTCTGGAGGTCCGGGATCAGGTCCTTCTGATTCCGGTCCTCGGCCTCCTCCGTCAGCATCTCGCTGTAGCCGATGATGGCATTCAGCGGCGTACGCAGCTCATGGCTCATGCTCGCCAGAAAATCGGACTTGTGGCGGCTCGCGGTCTCGATCTGCTGATAGAGGCTCTTGAGCTCGTTGCTCATGCGGTTCAGGTTGTCCGCCAGGGTGCCGAGCTCGTCGCGGTTCGGCACGTCGACGCGCTTTGAGAAATCCCCGGAGGCGATCTGCTTGAGACGCGAGTCCATGAGCGTGATCGGCTGGACCAGGGATGTCGAGACCGCATAGCCCAGCAGTATCGCCAGCCCGATGCTCCCCACGGCGAAGCCGATGACCACCCAGCGCGAGGTCAGGTAGGCCCGATGGCTCTCGTCCACGCGGGCCTCCATGTCGGCTTCGGCCCGGTTCACCATTTCATTCGTCAGCCGCTCCAGACTGTCCGCCAGCGGGGGGGTCTGGCTGCGCAAGGCCTCCGCCCGGGCGAAATCGCGCCGCCGGGTCAGCTCCAGGACCTGGACGATCAACTGGTTGAGCCGTTCATGCTCCGCGTTGATCTTCCCGAACAGCTCCACTTCGTTCTTGGTCACGAACTGGAGCCGCTCGAGGTCGTACCGGTACTCGTTCAATTGGCGGAGGGCGTTCTCGAGCTCCCGCTCCTGCGGCGAGAGCAGCGCGGACGTGGCTATGTAGAGCTGGGCGATGGTGTCGCGCTGCAGCTGGCGGAACGCCGCGACCTTCCTGCGGAGCCGGCTGAGGTCCTCGGATCGCCGGTTCATGCCGCTCAGGACCTGCATGACGACGAGGCCGAAGACAATCAGCAGCGCCGCAATGGCGAAGAAGGCGCCGACGAGCTTGGTGTGGACCGTGAACGGGGCCTTGGATACGAGCCGGGGAAGCCAGTTCTTCATCTCCTCCCCCTGCCTCTCATGGTGCGCAAGGCATATTCGCCTCCTACCAGGCGGTTATCCGGAATTCCTTCTTCAGTCCGTTGATGAAGCGCCAGTCGGTGTGCTGGTTGATGAACTCCTGGGGCGCCGTGGCGAGCAACCCGGTCTCCCGCATGCGCAGAGCGTAGAAGCGGATCGTGTCTTCGGGGTTGTACTCCCGCCATCGGCTGTACGGGATGGCCTTGAGGGCCCGGAGGATCGACTCATATTCCGCTTCGGGCCTGAACTTCTTCGCAATGATGGTCCTGGCCGCAAGGACTGGATCGCGACCGACGATGTCGATGGCCTTGAGGATGGCGCGAAGGGCCCGCCGGGTGGCGACAGGGTTCTTCTCGATGAAGTAGCTCTGCCCGGACACCACGCAGCAGAAATACTGGGACCACGGCTTGTCGACGTTGGTGTCGATCAGGAGATGACCGATCCCCTGCTCGATGAGCTCGTACGACCAGGGCGGAAAAGTGATGAAGGCATCGATCTTCCCCTCGCGGAAGAGGCGCATTGCTTCATCCTTGTTGACCCAGGCGTACTGGATGTCCGTGCGCGGGTCGAGACCCACGTAGGCCACGATCGTGGAGAAAAAGATGTGCGGGCCGCTGTTGACAAAGGGCCCCACCCAGACGGTCTTCCCCTTGAGGTCGAGAACCGAACGGATCCGCTCGCTGCCGACGAGCGCGTAGCACCCCACGTGCAGGCCTGACAGGATCTTGAGCGGAGGCCGCTGCTCCTCGAGACTGAACATCATCACCGCGGAGAAGCTCGGGCTCAGGTCGATGGCGCCTTCCCTGGCGAGTTTCGCCGTATCCTCCTGCGACTGTCCGACCACGTACTGCACGTCGGTGAAGCCTTCTTCGCGCAGGAGCGGTTCGGCCACGTACATGGGCGCCCAGCAGGCCGGGTCGGCTCTGCGGATCCGCAGTCTCGTCGTCTCGGGCGGCGGTTCCTTTGCCGCGGCCGCCGGCGCCGATCGCAAGCCGAGCCCGGCTGCCGCACCCGCCAGCGCCAGCGCTCCCAGGAACGTGCGCCTGCTCCGATCCTTTATCCCGTGCCTATCCACGGGGCACCTTGCTCTCGCAGCGCCGAGTACGGTTCATCGAATGTGCGGGGCAGGATCGGGCGCAGATTGATGAGAGGCAGCCGAGAAGCCGGCTGAACTCATGGAAACTCATCTCCGCGCATGATAGTCGGGATTCTCTGGGCAAGGTGCCCGGTTGTCAAGCCACTCGCCGGCGGGAAAGGCGTGTTGTCCGGTTCCTACGCCACGGCCGCCACAGGGCGCGAGAACCTGGCCCGTTATCTCAATGCGTCCTTGCGGCTGACCCGCCGGTGTGCCGGGACAGGCCCCGACCGTCCCCGTCGAGCGCGGCGACAAGGCCGGGCGCCGTCAGCAGCCGGAAGTACTCCGCCAAGTGCTCGGCGGGAAATGGGACATTGGCGTCCAGCCACCAGGTCAGCAGCGACAGGAGCGAGCTGACATACCACCGTACGGTGACGTCGATCGGCACCTGCGGCCTGCGCTTGCCCCGCAGGGACGCCGCAAAGGGCTCGCGGAGCAGATCGAAAAGATAACGGTGCAGATACTTGAGGATCATCTGACCGCTCTCCTTGCCGACCATCGCCTTGTAGAGACTGAGATGCGCTTTCTCCCCGGCGTGGCGGAAGAACGCCAGAACGAAGTCGAAACCTACGTCCGGCCCTTCCCGGACCGCCGCCTGCAGTGATTGCTGCTGCTCGAGCATCGAGCGCAGGTGATCAAAGCTGCCGAGGAGCAGGTCGTCCTTGTCCCGATAGTGGGAGTAGAACGTGGACCTGCCGACGTCGGCGCGGTCGAGAATGTCCTGCACCGTGATCTTCTCGTAGCCCTTCTCGACGATCAGAGACACCAGGGCTTCGCGCATCATCCTGCGCGTCCGCCCGATGCGGCGGTCCTCCTTCTTCGTCTTCATGAGGCCTCCGGTTTCCGAACGGGGAGTCCCGATCTGTTCGATTCCGAACGTTCGGGGTGCCTTTGATTCTTGATTGGCCGCTCGCCGCTCCCTATGTTCATATCGAACATGGTGTTCATATACAGACAACCTATTCACGAGAAGGGAGGCTGTCAAGTGAACGGTCAGGCCGGAGTGCCGAGGCAGCAGCTCATCGAACTGCGCGGGATCGGCAAGGAGTTCCCGACGGCGGGGGGTACCGTGCAGGTTCTCAGAGACGTGGACCTCAGCGTGGAGCGGGGGGAGTATGTCGCGATCGTCGGGAAGTCGGGGAGCGGGAAATCGACTCTGCTCAACATGATCACTGGCATCGATCACCCGAGTCAGGGAACGGTCACCATCGATTCGGTGGCGGTGCACACCCTGAGCGAAAGCCGTCTGGCGAGGTGGCGGGGGGAGAACATCGGCATCGTCTTTCAGTTCTTCCAACTCATCCCCACGCTCACCATCCTGGAGAACCTGCTCCTGGCCATGGATTTCGTCAGCAAGGTGCCGAAGCCTGATCGTCGGGCGCGGGCGAAGGCCCTGCTCGCGCAGGTCGGCCTCGCCGGTCACGCCGGGAAACTGCCGACGGCCCTCTCCGGCGGGGAACAGCAGCGAGCAGCCCTCGCGCGAGCCCTGGCCAACGATCCGCCGGTCCTGATCGCGGACGAACCCACCGGCAACCTGGACAGCCGAACTGCGCTGGCCGTTCAATCCCTGTTCCGGGAGTTGGTCCAAGGCGGGAAGACGGTCATTGTCGTCACGCACGACCTGAACACCGATGCCGGCTACGAGCGAACGATTTCACTGGCGGACGGCGCCGTCGTCGGCGACACCAGAGCCACCCAGGTCTCGCAGGAACGGCGTCCGCCCGAGCCTCCCGTGCTTCTCCGGATCGCCGCCGCTGCTTCATCTGCCTTTGACGGCGTCTTGTCATGAGCATCAGGATGCGGAAGGCGCTCAGCGATCTGCGCGCCACTCCGGGGCGCACGGCACTCATCACCCTCGCGCTCGCGATCGGCCTGTGGGGCGTGGGGTCGATGCTGGTCTCCTACACGATTCTGACCCGCGACTTGAGGGAGAACCACATCCGGACCAGCCCCCCGCACGCGGTGCTCACGTCCAAGGATTTTGGCCGCCTCGATCTCGTCGCCTTCCGTTCCAGGCCGGAGATTGAGAGCGCCGAGTTCCGCGACCTCTCCTTGCAGCGGATCGAGGTGCATCCGGAGGTCTGGGTGCCGCTGTATCTCTTCGGCGTCGATGACTTCGACGCAGTGCGTCTCGCGCGTCAGTTTCCGCTGGAGGGTCGGGCGTCCCCGCCGCCGGGCACGATGGTCATCGAACGCAACGGCCGGCTGATCTCCGCTCTGGGCGTCGGGTCGCGGGCCAGGGTTCGCAGCGGCTCCAGGGTCCTCGAGCTACCGATCAGCGGCATCGTCTTCGATCCGGGCCAGTCGCCGGCAACGCAGGACCACAGGATCTACGGGTACGTCGACAAGGCGACCTATGCGGCCATGACCGGAGAGATCGCCGGGCAGCGGTTGCTGCTCCGCTTCAGGAACCCGTCCACAAACCGGGAGGTCCGGATCGCCACGGAGCGCGTCCTCGACGGATTGAAGGCCTCGGGCATCGCCGTTGGCACGCACGAGAACCCCCCGCTGAACGAGCACCCCCATCAGTGGCAGCTGAACACGCTGCTCTTCCTGCAGGGCAGCATTTGCCTTCTGGCGTTCCTTCTCGCCGCCGTCCTCGTCTCCCAGGTGATGGCGGCCATCCTCGCCAGGCAGGTCCGCCAGATCGGCATCTTCAAGGCTCTCGGTGCCTCGCGGCTCGGGATCTTCACGATCTACGGCTCGATGATCGCGGTTCTCGCCGTCGTCGCCGGCATGCTGGCGATCCCCGCGGCGCTGGCAACGGGCTTCGCCTTCGCCCGCTTCGTCGCAACGAAGCTCAATTTCGACATCCTGACGACCAGCCTGCCGCTGCGCGTCCACATCCAGCTTGCCGCCGCAGCCCTGCTGCTGCCGTTTCTTCTGTCGCTCACCGCACTGTTCAAGGGGATCGGGGTCCCGGTTCGTGATGCACTGAGCGACTACGGCGTCCGGCAGGATGCCTGCGGCAAGGGCTCGCCCGGCTCCACCGGCAGGTTTCTCTCGAGCAGTCTGCTCCTGGCACTGCGGAACAGCCTGCGGCGCAAGAAGCGTCTGGCGATCACGGTGCTTGGCACGGCGCTCGGCGTGGCCATTTTCAGCACGGGCTTCAACGTCCGGCAGTCGCTCGCTCTGCTGCTGGCGGATGTGAGAAATGGAGCGAGGTGCGACGTGCAGGTCGTGCTTCGGGACCAGGTAGCCAAGGAGCGCGCTCTGGCGCCTTTTCGCTCGCTGGAGAACGTGGCCCGGATCGAGACCGGGAGCTGCGGCCGAGGCGAAATGCAGAGCAAGGAGTTCGTGATGAACCAGGGGGCGCGGGAGATCTCCGGCTTTCCCGCGGCAGGCGAGGTGAACAGCCTGATGTTCGTGGCGAGGGACAAGAGCTATGAGGGGGTGATCGCCCTGAAGAAGGAGATCGAAGAGGCGATCGGACCCAGCGACCTGAATGTTCTCTCCGTGATGTCTCAGGCCGAGCGCACCACGATCATCTCCGACCATCTGGACGTCATCCTGACGACGATCTTGATCACGTCATTCATGGTCCTCGCTGTGAGCGCGATGGGAATGGCCTCGGCCACCGGCATCACCATCATGGAGCGGACGCGCGAAATCGGCGTGCTCAGGGCGATCGGGGCGACGCCGGAGAGGATCTTCAGGCTTTTCGCCGCCGAGGGCATGATCACCAGCGTGGCGGGCATCGCCCTGGGACTCCTCGGGTCGTGGCCGCTGAGCATCGTCGCAGCCTCCTTCTTCGGTAATCTGGTGCTCGGCAAGGGTGCCACGCTGCAAGCCGCCTTCAGCGTGAGCGGATTCGGCATCACCCTGGTCACGACCCTGATCTTCGGCTTCCTGGCCAGCCGGATCCCGGCACAACGGGCGGTTTCGGTATCGACGAGAGAGGCACTGGCCTATGAATAGATGGCCCGTCTTGCTGAAAGGAGATCTCCATGAAGAAGCTCTTGATCACCTCATACTGGATCGGTATTGTCGCCGATGCCTTGGCGACCCTGCTTCTGTTCTCGCCTGCCGTAAGCGGCCAGGTCCTGCGGCCGCTGCCCTATGAGATCACGCCGATGTATCTCTATGTCTCGCGCGTCACCGGCGCCCTGATGCTTGGCTGGACGGTCCTGCTCTTCTGGGGACAGCGCAGGCCGGTCGAGCGCGCGGATCTGCTGCTCATCACGCTCGCTCCCGTGACCGTGATGGCCGGCGCCGCCGTCGCGGTCGCCCGGTCCGGGCAGATCCCGCTGTCGAGTCTGGTGCCGATGTTCGTCCTTTACGCTGTCCTCTATGGCACCTTCCTGCCCTCGTACTTCTGGGCGAGGAAACGCCGCAGCGGGGCAGGGGCGGGTGAGAAACCCTTGACACGCGTTGACCTATAAGTATCATACAGACCGGTCGGTATGTTATGAAGAGGGGCTATCGACATGAAGTTCACGGCCCGCGCGCTTGCCAGCCATCTGGACGGGCGGGATGGGGCAGAAGAACTGGCCGGTCTGCTCTGCGATGATCTGTCCTTCGCACGAGAACAAACATGAACCGTACACAGGCCACTGACGAGCGATCGCGCAAACGCGCCGGGGGGCCAAGCGCCGTGAGACGAAGCGGTTCCGATACGCGACGGGAGATCGTGGAGAACGCGTTGCAGCTCTTCTCGGTCAAGGGCTACCATCACACGTCCATCAATGACCTGCTGGACGCCACCGGGCTCACGAAGGGGGGACTCTACGGCCACTTCGGGGGCAAGGAGGAGATCTGGACGGCGGCATATGCGCGAGCGGTCGAGATCTGGGGCGGCATCGTGTTTCGCGGCGTCAAGGATATAGAAGACCCGCTCCTGCGGATTCAGCGGGTGGTAGAGCAGGATCTGAGGAACTACGTCGGCGGCCGGGTATTCGAAGGTGGCTGCCTCTTTCTGAATCTCCTCGTCGAGCTCTCCGGCCAATCTCCGGCTCTCGCCGCGCAAATCCTGCGCGGCTTCGACGGTTTCTCGGAGCTCCTTGCCCGCTGGCTTGCTGAGGCCCAGGAGAAACGACTTCTGGTTCCCGACGTGAATCCGCGGGAGATCGCCGATTTTCTGGTGACGTCCCTGAACGGGGCCGCCGCGCTGTACTCCGCCCGGCAGGACCCGGAAACGCTCGAACGAGCGATTCGACAACTCCGCTGCTATCTGAGCGTGTGGCGGACTGAAGGAGCGTAGAGACGTGAAGGCGTGCCGCCCCGCCGCCGCCCGGCGTCACGCGGATTCCCACGGGCCGCCGTCGCAGCCGGGAGGAATCTTCTTCCCCCCCCGGCCAGCAGCGATGCGCTCCGGCGCGAGCTGAAGCACCCCGCTGTCGGGCTCCGCCGAGACGATGTCGGGGCTGCGGCCTAGCGGACCAGCAGCTCCACCCCGTCGAACCAGGCGCTCCCCTTCTGCCTCGTGAAGTGCAGCAGGACCTGCGCCTTCGTGAACGACTTCGGCATCCTGAAGGCGCGCGAGATCGCGGTCCAGCCGTGGGTGGTCCTGGCGAACGTCGCCCACCAGGACCGGACGCTGCCGTCCTCGAAGGTGACCTTGAGCTCCATGCCGATCGTCCCGCCGGACGCCGACACGCCCGCCGTGCGGTTCCACCCGCGGAGGACGAGGTACTTTCCGGCCGCACCCGAAACCGCCCGGGCCTGAACGAGCATCTTGTCGACGAGCGCGTTCCCCGCGAAGCGGAAGGCGGAGAGCCCGTCGTGGACGACGTCCGTCACCCGCTGGTCGTTGAGGCCGAGGCCGACGCCGGTCCAGCCCGTCGGCAGCTTGTTCCCGCCCTCGAGGTAGCCGTTCGGCAGCCAGCCGACCTCGTCGGCGCCGATGTCCACCGCACCCCGCTGCGGGCGGGCGTCACCCTCGAAGTCGGTCGCCGGCGCGCCGGCCGTCTCCCCGGTGTTCACGCACGGGGAGGTCGACTGGAGGCGGTAGTCGCCGCCGGCCGTCGGCGCCGAGGCCGCTGCGAGCGGCAGGAGGAACCTCGGGAACGCGGCGATGTTGCCCGTCCCCGCGCCGCCCCAGCCGCCCTCGACGTCGCAGCGGGTGAGGGTGACGGGCGGGTCGATGGCGCCGACGACGCTGATCTGCGGGTCGGCGAACGCCGTGTTCCCCCAGACGACGGAGCTGGTCAACGGGAGCGGCGCCGATTCGATCATCACGCCGCCGCCCGAGGCAGTCGCGTTGTTGCCCGCGACGGTGCAGTTGGTGAGCGCGGAGCCCGGTGCGGCGCCGGTCACGGAAACCCCGCCGCCCACGCCGGCGGTGTTGCCCGAGAAGATGCTGTTGATGAAGCGGGGGGAGCTGTCGCCCTCGCAGCGGACGCCGCCGCCGTACACCGCGGCGAGGTTCCCGCGCACGAGCGTCGCCGACAGGTTGCCGGTCGAGCCTCCCGAGAAGTCCAGGCCCCCGCCGGAGCCCCCGGCGGCGTTCTTCTCGACGACGCACCCCTGGAGGCTGACCGTCGCCACGGAGGAGAACAGGCCGCCGCCGTCGATCGTGGAGCGGTTGTTGTCGATCGTGCACCGGCTGAAGCTGAAGATCCCGGAGTCGACCTCGACCCCCCCGCCCAGGTTCCCGGCGAAGTTCCCGGAGAAGCGGGACCCGGCGACCGTGACGGCGCCGCCGCTCATGTACGCCCCGCCGCCGTGCTGCGAGACGGCCCGGTTGCCCACGATCGAGCTGTCGATCACGCTGCACGACGTGGCAGCGAGGTAGGTCCCGCCGCCGTAGGAGTCAGCGAGGTTGTCGCTGATCGTGCACCGGGTGAGCGACGGGCTCCCCCCCGCGACGAACACGCCGCCCCCGGCGTAGCCGGTGTGGTTGCGCATGATCACGCAGTCGACGACGGCGGAGTTCGAGTTCGAGAGATGGATGCCGCCGCCGGGGCCGCCGGCGGAGTTGTCGAGGACCCAGCACTCCCGGATCGTGGGAGAGGAGACATTGACGGCGATGCCGCCGCCGACGATGGGGGTGTCGCCTCCGGTGATCGTGAAGCCCTGAAGAACGGCCGCCGGGGTCTGGCCGCCCTCGACCGTCACGACGCTCCCGAGCTTGGCCGAGCCGTCGATGACGGTCCGCCCCGGCCCGTTCTCGGAGCGCAGGACGACGTCGAACGCGGGGAAGGTGATGTGCTCGAAGTAGGCGCCGTCGCCGACCACGATCTCGTCGCTAGCGGCGGAGGCGTCGATGGCGGCCTGGATGCTCCCGTAGGCGCAGCCGACCGGGCAGACCGCGAGCGTCGCGCCGCGCGCGGGGGCGGGGATGGACAGGACGGCGAGAAGCAAGGTGAGCGGCAGGCGGTACCCGAGTCCCTGGAGCATCAGAGTCCTCCTTCAGCGGGGTCCGTCCGCCCGCGGGTGCGATCCTACCACCTGACGCTGCTCCCGTATCGCACGCAGGTGGTGAGTCATCCGATGGTAGGCGTTCACTCCATCGACCGATCGCAGGGCGGACCTATGTTGAAGACGGGGAGTTCGCTTGCCTGAAATCGGAAAGGAGAGACACCATGAGTTCGACCGATCTGATCATCCTGATTGTCGTGTTGGTGATTCTGTTCGGCGGGGGCGGCGGCTATTATTGGAGTCGCAGAGGGTAGAGAGCGGCTTCTCCTGCGCCTGCGCTGAGGAGACACCCCGGGAACTATCGCCGCTCGCGCGGTCCGGAACGGAGGAAAGGGAAGGGTGAGTCAGCCATGAAGAGAACGATGGCGATCGTCAGTGCGGCAATTCTGCTGGTCATCAGCGCGAATCCGCCCGTACACGCGGCCCCTGCGGAGAACATCGCCGAGCGGCTGGACAATCAACAACGGCGCATCGATCAGGGGATCGCGTCGGGGGCGCTGACGCGAAGCGAGGCCGACGTCCTGAGCGACAACCTGTACTGGGTCAAGTCGAGCTACGCGCGAATGAAGTCCGACGCCAGGCTCAGCCCGGAAGAGATCAGAAGACTCAACGAGATGCTGGACCGCAACAGCGCCATGATCTCCGACAGGAAGAGCAACCCGGCAACGAGGGTCTACCAGGCCGACATCCCGGAGAGGGTCGCGAACCAGCAATGGCGCATCGACCAGGGGATCGCGTCGCGGGCGCTGACGCGGGACGAGGCCGCCGTCCTGAACGACAACCTCTCCTGGGTGAAGTCGACCTACGCGCGGATGCAGTCGGACGGCAGGCTCAGCGCGGCAGAGACCAGGAAACTCGACGAGATGCTGGACCGCACCAGCGCCATGATCTTCGACAGGAAGCACAACCCGGTGACGAGGGTCTACCCGGCCGACATCCCGGAGAGGATCGCGAACCAGCAGTGGCGCATCGACCAGGGGATCGCATCGGGGGCGCTGACGCGGGGCGAGGCCGACGTCCTGAACGACAATCTGTACTGGATCAAGTCGACCTACGCGCGGATGCAGTCGGACGGCAGGCTCAACCCGGAAGAGATCAGAAAGCTCAACGATATGCTGGACCGCACCAGCGCCATGATCTTCGACAAGAAGCACAATTCACCCGGGAGAGTCTACTGACCGTGGGCCAAGAGGGAGAGGCGTCGTGACCGTCGGCGGGGATGCGGAGGCGCTGCAGACCGCTGGAGCGGACATCCTGCTCGTCGTCCCGCCCGTGGCCAAGGCGTGCGAGCCGCCGGCCGGCGTGGCCCGGCTGGCGGCGGCGCTGCAGGGGCGCGGCCTCCGCTGTCGCCTGCTGGACGCCAACCTGGAGGGGCTGCTCTGGCTGCTGGAGCAGCCGCCGCCCGCCCGCGACACCTGGACGCGTCGGGCGGTCAGGGCCCGCGCGGGGCACCTCGTCGTGCTGCGCGACCCGGAAACCTATCGGGCGCCGGACCGCTACCGCCGGGCTGTCAGCGACCTCGGCCGCATCCTCGCCGTCTCTTCACGCCGCAGCGGCGCCGTCGTGGGTCTCGGCGACTATCGCCACGACGAGCTTTCGCCGGTGCGCAGCGCCGACCTGATCGCTGCGGCCGGGAACCCGCACGACAACCCCTTCCACCCCTATTTCAGCCGACGGCTCACCGAACTGCTCGACGGCGTCGGCGTGGTGGGCTTCTCGCTCAGCTTCCAGAGCCAGGCGCTCTGCACCTTTGCGATGATCGGCCACGTCAGGAGCGAGCACCCGACGGCGAGGATCGTCCTCGGCGGAGGGCTGGTGACCTCCTGGATGCGTCGGCCCGGTTGGCGCAACCCCTTCGGCGGCCTGGTGGACGACCTGATCGCGGGGCCGGGGGAGGGTCCCCTGGCGGCCCTGCTCGGCAGTGAGGCGGCACCGGAGCTTCACGTCACTCCCGACTACACCGGCCTGCCGCTGCCGGACTATCTCTCCCCCGGGCCGATCCTCCCCTACAGCGCAGCCGACGGCTGCTGGTGGGGCCGCTGCGCCTTCTGCCCGGAGCGCGCGGAGGGCGGCGGCTATCGGCCGATTCCCCCCGACCGGGTCCTGGCCGACCTGCGGCTGCTGGCCGAGCGCACGGGACCGTCCCTGATTCATCTTCTGGACAACGCCATCACCCCGGCGCTGCTGCGCGCGCTGGCCGGGAAGCCGCCCGGCGTGCCCTGGTACGGCTTTGCGCGGATCGACGAGACGCTGGCCGATCCCGGGTTCTGCCGGGAGCTGAAACGCGCCGGGTGCGTGATGCTCAAGCTGGGGCTGGAATCAGGCGATCAGGGGGTCCTGGACCGGACGGGGAAGGGGATAGATCTCGGCACGGCCTCCCGGGTGCTCGCCAGCCTCAAGCAGGCGGAGATCGGCGTCTACTGCTATCTGCTGTTCGGGACCCCCGCGGAGACGGTGCTCGAGGCCAGGCGGACGCTGGAGTTCGTCGTCCGGCACCGCGATGCAATCGGCTTCCTCAATCTGGCAGTCTTCACGATGCCGCACGGCGCGGACGACGCAGGCGAATACGCGACGGCGCCGTTCTCCGAGGGAGACCTCTCGCTCTCGACCGACTTCCGGCACCCCCGCGGCTGGGACCGCAGGCAGGTGCGGCTGTTCCTGGAGGGCGAATTCAAGCGCCACCCGGCGGTGGCGGCGATCATCAGGAACGATCCGCCGCAGTTCACTTCAAACCACGCCCCGTTCCTGGTGGCACGAAGTCCTGCTTGAACGACGTCAGCGGCGCCCGGCAAGGTCCTGCAGGACGCTGCGCAGCTCCCTGAGGTTGTAGGGCTTCTTGAGGAAGCCGCAGAAGCCGAATTCCCGGTGCTCGGAGACGGCCGCATCGTCGGAGTATCCGCTCGACATGATCGCCTTCACCCTGGGGTCGATCTCCCGCAGTCGCCGCACCGTCGCGACGCCGCCCATCCCGCCGCGAACGGTCAGGTCGAGAATCGCCGCGTCGAAGGGGCGGCCGGCCGCCATCGCGGCGCTCCATTCTTCCAGCGCCGCCTCGCCATGAGCCGCCGCCTCCGCCTTGTGGCCGAGGGCCCTCAGCAGATCGAGGGCGAGGTTCCTCACGATGTCGTCGTCGTCCATGACGAGAACCTTGAGCGTCGACGTGGCCGCGGCATGCTCCACAACGGGAACGGGTGGCGCAGCCACCGGCACGTGCAGTGCGGGGAGGTAGAGGATGAACTCCGTCCCCCCCCCGACCTCCGAGGAGACGCGGATCTCCCCCCCGTGGTTCCTGATGATGGAATAGGAGGTCGCCAGCCCGAGCCCGCTGCCCCGCTCCTTCGTCGTGAAGTAGGGATCGAAGATCTTGCCGAGGTGTTGTGCGGGAATGCCGAGGCCGGTGTCCCTGATGGAAACGAGCACGTGGTCGCGACGCTCGATCCCGGCGAGCGTCGCGGCCTCCGTCGCGGGCACGTTGCGCGCAGCGATCATCACGCGCCCGCCGAAGGGCATGGCCTGGTCGGCGTTGAGCACGATGTTCTGGATCACCTGGCCGAGTTGCCCGGCGTCGCCGGCCACCTGCCACAGGCCGGGATCGATGCGAAGCTGGAATTCGGACCGCGATCCGCTGAGGGCGAACTTGGCCGCGTTCTCGATCACCGGGAGCAGCGAGAGGGGTTCCTTCACCGGCTTGCCGCCCTTGGAGAAGGTCAGCAGCTGCGTCGTCAGGTTCACCGACTGGTGCAACGCCCGCTCCGCCTGCTCGAGCATGGCGAGCGACCGGTCCTTCTGGTCGAGGGTGAGCTTGGCCATGGAGATATAGCCGAAGATCCCCTGCAGGAGATTGTTGAAGTCGTGGGCGATGCCGCCGGCGAGCGTGCCGATCGACTCGAGCTTCTGCGTCTTGAGCCGCTCCTCCTCGAGCAGGTGCTTCTCGGTGATGTTGTTGATCGTCTCGATGACCGAGGTCACGGCGCCGGAGGCGTCCTTGATCGGGAACCCCTTGGTTTCCACGAACAGGACATGCCCGTCGAGGTCCGTGTGCTTGTGGAGGGCGCCGTGGGGCTGCCCGCTCTCGAAGACGCGGCGCACCGCGCAGTCCTCTCCCGCCTCGTAGCAGGGGCGGTCGAGTCCATGCGACACCTCGTAGCAGCGCATGCCGACGACCTCACCGGCGGACCGGGCCGCTTGCGCGCAATAGGCCTTGTTGGCCGTGACGATGCGGTAGTCCCGGTCGATGACGACGAACCCCTCGTCGACGGTGTCGAGCGTGCTCCGCAAGAACTCCTCGCTCTCGCGGACCTTCTCCACCGCCCCCGTCCGCTCGCGCTCGATCCGGTAGGCGCCGATGATGTTCGCGCAGACCGTGGCGAACGGATTGAGATGGTGGACGAAGGCCTCGTCGTAGCCTCCCGGCCGGTTCGCGACACCGGCCATGCCCACGAGACGCCCCTCGAGCACGAAGGGAATCCCGAGAAAGGAGCGCAACTCCGGGTGCCCCGGCGGCAGCCCGCTGCGCCGGGAATCGTGGCCAAGGTCGTTGGCGACCACCGTCTTCGCGGTCTTCATGACTTCGCCGAAGAGCGTGTCGAGGTTGTGGAACTCGAAACCGGTCTGCTCGTGCTCGGCGTAGAAGGCGCGGGTCTCGTTGCTCCAGGCGATGTTCGACAGGAAGTGGGTCTTCAGGTAGGGCCGCCCCGCCACGTCGGTGAGCACCTCGCCGATGAAGCCGTACTCGCTGTCCGTGAGGGAGAGCAGGTCGCCGAGCAACCTCCCGAAGACCGCCGCGGCCGGCCGCTCCCGGATGAAGTCGAGCTGGGTGGAGGCGACGAGTTCGAGAAGTCTGCGGTCCTGCTCGAGTCGATTCTCACGCTCCTTCCGCAGCGTGATGTCCTGAGCCGTTCCCCGCAACACGACCATTTCTCCGGCTTCGTCCGGGACGAGCTCCGCCTGCGCGTGCAGGATCCGTGTCGTGCCCTCGGGAAGCATGAAGCGGTAGTCGACGGCAAACGGCGCCCCCTCCTTGAGGGTCCGTTCGATGGCGGCCGAGAGCGCCGGCTGGTCGTCCGGGTGCACCCTGTTGAAGAAGGCGCCGAAGTCGGCGGGGTCGACGTGCGGATCGAGACCGCAGAGGCGGAAGAGCTGGTCGGACCAGATCACCTGACCGGTCTTGAGGTTGTGCTCCCAGCTCCCGACGTTCGCGATCCGTTGGGATTCAGCCAACTGTCTTTCCCGCTTCTTGAGGAGGGCCTCGGAGCGGATGCGCTCCGTCACGTCCTCCACCATCTCGATGGCCGCCGCGACCGAACCGTCCGCCGCTCGCAGCGGTGTCGCGATGATCTGGTAGTGGCGAACGCCCTCCGCCGAAGGTGTGTCCGTGACCGCGGCGTGGACCTGGCCGTCCCCCAGCGTGCGGACCGTGGGGCAGTACGCGCAGACCGCGTCGCGCGGCGGGACGTTGAAGGAGCGGTAGCAGAGGCGGTGCCGCCCCGCCTCAACGTCCGGAAACCACCGCTGCATCTGCGGATTGAGCGACAGGATTTCCATGTTCGGACCGATGAGCGCGATGCCGATCCCGATGTTGTCGAAGATCGAGCGGAAGAGCTCCTCGGACTCGCGGACCCGCCGCTCCGCGGCGAAACGGTCCGTGACGTCCTGGGCCGTGCCGGCGAAGCGCAGGGGCCGACCACCGGCGTCGCGCTCGATCATGCCGAGACCTTCGAGCACCCACTCCCGGCCATTCTCATTGATGATTCGCGGCCTGATGTGGTACGGGGCCCCCCGCTCCAGAGCGTCCTGGCTCGCCTTGAGAACGGCGGGACGGTCCTCGGGGTGGATGCGGCCGAGGAAATATTCGAAGGTCGGGGTGAAGGTCGCAGGGTCCTTGTCGAACCGCCGATACGTCTCCTCGGACCACTCGAGGGTGCCGTTCGCGATGTCCGTGCTCCAGCCGCCGATCATGGCGACCCGCTGGGACTCGCGGAGCAACCGTTCGCTCTTCGCCAGCAGCTCCTCGGCACCCTTGCGCTCGGTGATGTCCTCGAAGATGCCGAGGAGGGCCGTAACCGCGCCCGTGGCGTCGCGGATGGCCGCCGACGCGCCGAGGAGCTCCACGGTCGAGCCGTCCTTGCGCTGCCGGCGCAGCTCTCGGGCGTGGTAGGTGGCGCCCGTCTCGACCTGATCCCGGAGCCTGAGGTACTCCTCCCGTTTCTCCTCGGGGATGATCGGGAGCCCCCGGCCGAGCACCTCCTCCTCCCGCCAGCCGAAGATCTTCTGGGCGGCGGCGTTCCAGATGAGGACCGCGCCTTCCAGGTCGGTGCAGATGATGGCCAGGGGAGAGGCGCTCACGAGAGCCTGCAGCATCTGGTTGGTCTTCGCGAGTTGCTCCTCGACCCCCGTGCGCTCGGTGAAACGGGCCTGTGCCCCCTTGAGGGTTGCCCGGCTTTTCCCGCGGGCTGCCTTCCCGGCCGCCCGGGTCGCAGAGTTCTTGGCCGCGCGCGCCGGTTCGACGCGCTCGCCCCTCCCTCCCGTCTTCTTCCCCTTCCCCATAGCCCTCGACGGCCTCTCGGACCGGCACCATTCCCGCACCCGGCGCTAATATTCATACCGATAAGGATTGTCCAAGGCAAGAAGGAGCTTATCGAAAGACGGAGGAGATCGGGCGGAAAGGGCGGAGACCTCTTCTCTGTCATTATCGGTATAACATCTTGTAATTTCTAGCAATTCTGCTGTTAATGGCGGTGTAAACCAAGTTCCGGGAATCTTCGACGTCATCGAGCGGATGCCCCCGGGCGGCCGGAGCGTCCGCCGAGTGGGGGTCGGCAGATTCCCCCGGGACCCGCGTCCTGGGTGACCTGCGGATGCCGGCCAAGCGCACCCACGCTCCGTTCCGCTACAGCGTCCCGCGCGCGGGCAGCTCCTCGGTCGGCTCCCCGCTGACGTAGCGGCAGAGGCGGTCGGCGTGCTCGCGCGCCCGCGCCTCGACCTCCTCGCGCGTGTTGTAGACGTCGGGAATGAAGATCATCCCGTGCGAGACGATCGGCCGGCGGTAGCGCATGCCGGTCAGGTTGCACATCTGCCGCAGCGGGCTGAGCAGCTCGCCGATGGTGAAGTTGTTGTAGCCGCCTTCGCAGTAGGCCTCGGCCGGGCCGCCGATGGTCGTCGAGACCAGGAAGTCCTTGCCGCGCAGCTTGTCGCCCGTCGAGCCGTAGGCGAAGCCGTAGGTGAGCACCCGGTCCATCCACTCCTTGAGGATCCCCGGGACGCCGTACCAGTAGAACGGGAAC
>DATDCY010000018.1 GCA_036524115.1 bacterium
GGCGCGTCCTCCGCGGGCGGGGCCGGGGCGGCCGGCGCGGCGTGCGCGGCGTGCGCGGCGGCAATCGCCGGCAGCGCCATCAGGAGCGACAGGAGGATCTTCCGCACCAGCAATGCCTTCATCCGACGACTCCCTTCCCTCGGGCGGTTGGCGACGGCGGAACCTGAGCGGATCGCTCCGACTCTAGCAGCGGCGGGGCACGGCGCGCAAGCGGAAGGTGTGCGCATGCCGGCGTTTCCTTGACGGAATCGGCTCGTTTCTGCTAGATAATTGCGTTCGACAAGCGCCACCGGTCTGCTGAGAAAGGAGCCTCAACCGTGACCTTCCAGGACGTCATCATCGCCCTCGAACGCTACTGGGCCGAGCGGGGGTGCGTCATCCACCAGCCGTTCGACATCGAGGTCGGCGCCGGGACCTTCCACCCGGCGACCTTCCTGAGGGCCCTCGGCCCCGAGCCGTGGAGCACCGCCTACGTGCAGCCCTCGCGGCGGCCGACCGACGGCCGCTACGGCGAGAACCCGAACCGCCTCCAGCACTACTACCAGTACCAGGTGCTGATCAAGCCCTCGCCGCTGGACATCCAGGAGCAGTACCTCGGCAGCCTCTACGCGCTGGGGATCGACCCCAAGGTCCACGACATCCGCTTCGTGGAGGACGACTGGGAGTCCCCGACCCTCGGCGCCTGGGGCCTCGGCTGGGAGGTCTGGCTCGACGGCATGGAGGTCACGCAGTTCACCTACTTCCAGCAGTGCGGCGGCATCGACTGCAAGCCGGTCGCGGTGGAGCTGACCTACGGCCTGGAGCGCCTCGCGATGTACCTGCAGGGCGTCAACAACGTCTACGACCTGACCTGGGCCCCCGGCGTGCGCTACGGCGACGTCCACCACCGCCAGGAGGTCGAGGGCTCGACCTACAACTTCACCGAGAGCGACCCGGAGATGCTCTTTGCGCTCTTTACGGCCTACGAGAAGGAGTGCCTCGCGCTCATCGAGAAGAAGCTCGTGCTGCCGGCCTACGAATACTGCCTCAAGTGCTCGCACGCCTTCAACCTGCTGGACGCCCGCGGCGCGATCAGCGTCACCGAGCGCACCGGCTACATCAAGCGGGTGCGGCGGCTGGCGCGCGTCAGCGCCGAGGGCTACCTGGCGCTGCGCGAGAGCCTCGGCTTCCCGCTGCTGACGCCGGTGGCCGAGCGCGCCCCCTTCATGGTGGTGAAGTAGCCATGGCGAAGACCATGGACCTGCTGCTGGAGATCGGCACCGAGGAGATCCCCGCGCGCTTCATCCCGCGCGCCCTCGATGACCTCGCCGCCACCGCCCGCGCCGCCCTCGCGTCGAAGCGGCTCACGCACGGCAAGATCCGCACCTTCGGCACTCCGCGGCGCCTGACGCTGGCCGTCTCGCGGATCGTCGCGCGCCAGCCGGACCTCGAGCTGGAGGTCACCGGCCCGCCGAAGAAGGCCGCCTACGACGCGACCGGCGCGCTGACCAGGGCCGGGCAGGGCTTCGCGAAGGGCCAGGGCGTCGACGAGAAGGACCTCTACGTCAAGGAGACGCCCAAGGGCGAGTACCTGGCCGCGGTGCGCCGGGAGGCCGGCCGCGACGCCGCCGACATCCTCCGCGAGGAGGTCCCCGGTTGGATCACCGGCCTGCGCTTCCAGAAGTCGATGCGCTGGGGGAGCGGGGATCTGCGCTTCGTGCGCCCGCTGCACTGGGTTGTGGCGCTGCTCGGCGGCGAGGTGCTGGCGTTCGGGCTGGAGGGGCTGCAATCCGGCAACCGCTCGCGCGGCCACCGCTTCCTGGCGCCGAAGGAGTTCGCGGTGCGCGGGCTGGCCGACTACCTCGCCAAGACGCGCAAGGCCTTCGTCGTCGCCGACCCGGCCGAGCGCAAGGAGACCATCCGCGCGCAGGTGGCGGCGGCCGCCGCCGAGAAGGGCGGGCGCGCCGTGATCGACGAGGAGCTGCTCGAGCACGTGACGAACCTCGTCGAGTGGCCGGTCGCGGTCTGCGGCGGCTTCGAGCCGGAGTTCCTCGCGGTGCCCGCCGAAGTGCTCGTGACCGCGATGAAGTCGCACCAGAAGTACTTCACCGTCGTCGACGACGCCGGCGCGCTGCTGCCCTGGTTCGTGACCGTGAGCAACATGCAGGCGCCCGACATGGGCACGATCCGCGCCGGCAACGAGCGGGTGCTGCGCGCCCGCCTCTCGGACGCGCGCTTCTTCTGGGAGTCGGACCTCAAGACCCCGCTGCGCGAGCGCGTGGCCGGCCTCGGGGCCGTCGTCTACCAGGAGAAGCTCGGCAGCTACCTCGAGAAGGTCGAGCGCATCAGGGAGCTGGCGCGCTTCCTCGCGCGCGAGACCGAGGGGCGCCGCGAGGAGGACGCCGAGCGCGCCGCCCACCTCTCGAAGGCCGACCTCGTCACCGGCATGGTCGGGGAGTTCCCCGAGCTGCAGGGCGTCATGGGCCGGCACTACGCGCTGGCCTCCGGCGAGAAGCCCGAGGTCGCGGACGCCCTGCTCGAGGCCTACCTGCCGCGCTTCGCCGGCGACGCGCTGCCCGCGAGCGAGCTGGGGGCGATCCTCTCGGTCGCCGACCGCATGGACACCATCGCGGCGATCTTCGGCATCGGCATGGCGCCGACCGGCTCCGAGGACCCCTACGCGCTGCGCCGCCACACCCTGGCGGTGATCAACATCCTCGCCGAGCGCGCCTGGCCGGTGCACCTCAAGAGCATCGTCGAGCTGGCGATCGCCACGCTGACCGGCAAGATCACCCGCCCGGCCGAGGCGCTGCGCGCCGAGGTCCTGGAGTTCTTCCGCGGGCGCCTCGAGAACATGTACGCCGGCGTCGGCGCCCCCGTGGACATCGTGCGCGCCGTGCTCGCCGCCGGTTTCGACCGCATCCCCGAGGTCGGCAAGCGCATCGCCGCCCTCAACGCCCTGCGCGCCGAGGCGGACTTCGCCGCGCTCGCCGTGACCTTCAAGCGCGTCGGCAACATCGTCCCGGCGGGCTTCGCCGGCGAGATCGACCAGGCGCTGTGCGCGGAGGCGGCCGAGCGCGAGCTGGCGGGGGCGCTGGGCGCCATCCGCGCCGACGTCGACGCCGCCGTCCGGGAGCGCGACTACCTCAAGGCCCTGCGCCAGATCGCCGGCCTGCGCCCGGTCGTCGACGGCTTCTTCGACGCGGTCATGGTCATGGCCGAGGACGAGAAGGTGCGCGCCAACCGCCTCGCGCTGCTCGCCGCCGTCCAGCGCCTCTTCGCCGACATCGCGGACTTCCGGCAGATAGCCGCAGGCTGATCCCATGCCTCCCCACCGCTGCGCGGCCGTTCGGCAACGGCGGCCGCGCGGTGGGCGGGGGAGGGGTGTGTCCGCTGACGCCGTGATAGCCGGTAGCGGTCACGACTGGGAAAAGCCGCAACCACCCCGACTGGATATTGCCGCTGCAGCCTATCACCCGATTTTCGGTGCTAGGCCGCGACGGTCCCGACTGGGAATAACCGTCACTGCCTAATCAACTGTTTCTGCGTAAAAGAAAATAGGACGACATGATCATTCTCATTTCGGGGTTGGCGGGCAGTGGTAAAACCAACACCAGCTATGCACTCATGTCCAATGGATCTTGTCCGCGAATCGTCTTCTACGAAACGGATCTGTTCACGGGCAGGATCCCATTTGACTGGACCAACAAGAATGACATCGAAGGAATCTACCAAAGAGCGGGTCTACTGGTGGCCAATGACATGGCTCGGGGCGATAGCTCGTTCATTCTCACCCTCAGCATTCCAATGCTTCGGCATTTCACTGAGTTCCGGCCGTATCTTCGAACTGCTGGCCCCTTGTTCTTATTCTGCCTCCGTTGTGACAAACACGAAGTCCTAAGAAGGATTCATGAGCGGAACAGACACCCACAGCAACGCCAACTCGAGCTCGATTCCATAGACAGCGACTATGAGTACCTGAACCGTTTCGCCACCCCACACGAATTCGTCTTCCACATAGACAATGCAAGTATCTCTGAAAAGCAGGTTGCGGGGCAGATTGCTGGAGAAATCGCAAAGCACGCAGAACCAGGCGTTGTAGCCGACGGATCACGCTTGCATTTCGGCCCTTGGAGTGTTGAAGCTGAAGCGAATTGAAACGTTCTGGTCCGGGCCGGCAAGCGCGCCCGCGGCTAAACGCTACGTTGGACGAGAAAAGCCATGCTAGAGCTGAGCACCAGGCAAGAGGGCATCGGTGAACTGCTCTTCCTTCTCCATATCGGTTCGGCAGTATTCTGCGGCTGGATTGCACGTCGCAAGCATCGCTCATTCTTTGGGTTCTTCCTTATCTCCTTGTTGCTGACGCCACTTGCTGGAATCTTGGCCGCGCTCCTGGCCAAGCCAGGGCAGGCGCGTTCGGAGGCGAGTCCTATGGTCTCTTCGAGAGCGCCAGACACAGGAACTGTCGAACCACCTCCAGTATTCGAGTACGAGATTCCCACTAGTGACATGAAGTACGTGGTCGGTTACCAGAACCTTGGCGAATTCAAGATGGGTTGCGACGGGTATGGATTTGCTATCATGGACCGCGACCGCAACGTGCTTGTGGATGCGTTCGCCTCCGTCAGATTCAATGTCAATGTCCCCCGACCGAATATGGAACTCTTCAAGTACGACGATGACATTGAGGTCTTCTTGATGCTGGGGAACTACATGAGCGAAGAAGTGTTCATCAAGCCGGCGCGGAAGCTGATTTGTCCCTACAAGGTAGCGACGGACGGACTTGGAGAGAAGGTCATCTTCGGGTCGCAGGAAGAGCACTACCGGTTCCTGGGCGGGCATGTCTATCTCCAGGTGCCCTGGATACACAACGATAGTTATCGGAGCATTATGAAGGTCTACTATGCCCTGAGGCACAAGCAGGTCGCGGAGCTAAGAAAGGCTCTGCCCAACCAGGCGTTGTAGCCGACGGATCACGCTTGCATTTCGGCCCTTTGAAGCTGAGGTGAAGGCAATGTGCAATGTTCCAGGGCGGGCCGGCAAGCGCGCCCGCGGCTAAACGCAATGTTGAGCAGAATGTGGGACTCGGGCCGTTCGGTCTAATTGGGGCCTTGAAAGAACTGCCTATGGGCGGCCGTGCCTTGTGGCGGCGAGTTCGACTTTGCTAGTATCCGAGCACCACGGTGGGGATGGGGAGGAGGGGGACGTCATGGGCGAGGTCCAGACACAAGGAACCCCGAGCCCCACGCCGCCTCGCCTCGAGGCTCAAATCCAGGCGCTGTCGCTCACCTTCTACGAGCGTTTCCTGGACGCCTTTCGGATGCCGTATCCTCTGGGAAGCATCGCCTTCGGCGGAGCGTTCCTGCTCGTGCACGTGATCGTGGCTCGGCGCTACGGGGTTTCCGTCTGGGCCGACCGCTCCGTCTTCCTCGGTCCGCTCATCGCGCTCTACCTGACGGTGGTCGTCTCCGCGACACGCAGCCTGCGCTCGTTTCTGGCGCGGCTCGCGGAACTCGCCGGCGAAGGGAGCACCATCTCCGCGTTCACCCAGCAGCCGTCCCTGAAGTTGATCTCCAACACAAAGAATGTCGCAGCATGCGGGATCCTGGCCGGCACGGTTTGCGCTGCGATTGGGGTGGCATACGGGCACTGGTACCAGCACGGGCCGCTGAAAATCTCCCTCTTCGTGCAGCACGTCGTCTACGGCGGGATTGGCGGGATCGGCGGCTGGGGGATCTGGTTGGTCACCCGGTTCGTTCGTAGCCTGGACGAAAGCTTCCGCACGCGCCTCAACTACTTTTCGCCGGACAACTGCGGCGGCACTGGGCTTATCGGCGGCCTGCTCTTCCGCTTCGCGATGTACTGTCTGCTCATGGCGTTTCTTACCGGAGCGTACATCTGGTCCTCACCCTGGACGCACCGGGGCCAGGCCCCGCTGGTGGAGGCCCTAGCCGCCGGGGTTGTGGGGGGACAGGTGCTGGCGTCGGTGATTGTCTTCGCCTATCCGGTTCTGCGCCTACACGGCTTCCTCGCGGACTACAAGCGGGAGAAGCATGAGGAGATCCGGCGCTCGCTGCGGCGCCTGGCGGAGCGACTCCAGGAAATCGAGCCTACCATCCCGGACGGCAGGGTTCAGCTCGAGGCGGTGGTCGGGGCATACCGGCAGCACCAGGAGCACGAGAAGCTGTTGCTGCAGATGAACACTTGGCCCTACGACGTCCGTCTGCGGCTGGCCTTTTTCGGCTCCCTGATCTCCCCGGTACCGGTTTCGGCCCTCGCCGAGACGATCCGCCCCTACCTGCGCTTTTGAGGCCGGTTGGGCGGCTACTGCCCGACCGCGTTGGGAAGAGAACCGGAGGCTCAAGGTGACGGTGGCAGACCTCTCCCTGGGCACTATTTCCGTACAAATGATTGCTCAACCAGGCGTTGTAGCCGACGGTCTGTCACGGTCTGTGCGGGGCACAGCCCGCGCCATCCCGTCCCGCGGCTAAACGCTACGTTAGCCTGAAGAAAGAAGTTGAAAATCATCACGGTATGACGTATTGTAATACCGGAGGTGATGACCAATGAGCACCGCGAAGATCGCAATCACAATCGAAGAGGATCTCCTCGGAAAGCTTGATCGCCTTGTCTCATCCAAAGTCTTCCCGAATAGAAGCAAGGCAATCCAAGAAGCGATCCAAGAGAAGCTCTCCAGGGTCAACAAGAGCCGGCTCGCCCGTGAATGTGCCAAGCTCGATCCGAAGTTCGAGAAGGCGCTCGCCGAAGAGGGCATTTCACAGGACATGAGCGAATGGCCCGAATACTGAGAGGCGAGGTCTACTGGGCTAATCTGGATCCGACCAAGGGGCACGAACAATCAGGCCAAAGACCAGTTCTCATACTGAGTCAGGATGTCTTCAACGAGCGTTCGGGGGTCGTCATTGCGGTGGCCCTGACAAGCCAGCCCCAAAGTGCCGGTTTCCCGCTTACGTTCGAGTTAACCTCAACGGGTCTACCTAAGCGTTCCTGGGTCAAGATCGGTCAGATCCGTACGCTGTCCGTTGAACGTATAGGCAAGCGCATTGCCAGGGTGTCGCCAGAAGAGATCGATCAGATCATCGAGGGCCTGAATGAAATCATCGGCTAACGAGGCGTTGTAGCTGATCACGCCTGCATTTCGGCCCTTTGAAGGTGCAAGGGCAACAACGCCAATACGGGCCGGCAAGCGCGCCCACAGCTAAACGCTACGTTGGGCATGAATGAATCGGGGATGGCCAGCACTGAAGGGCAGGTTCACAAGCTGGTTGATGACCTTTCGAGAGGTCTGCTTGACTCAGATTGGAGAGTCGCCTACCAAGCCCACAACGCTCTGTTCAAGGTCGGCGCGCCTGCTATTCCAATTGTCGAATCACATCTCCTGTACACCGACTGGTCGCATCCGCGATACCACAGTGCATCACGCTATGTCGCGGGCATGGTGTCCCTGGTTAGAGACATCGACGAAGACCGTGCGGACGTACTGACAAAGACCCTCATAGACAATGGGTGTCATGATGCAATCAAGGGTGTACTCCGGTCGCTGGCCAGGTTCTCAACCAAGGGCTGTGAGCGGTTCCGGATTGAAGGAATCGAGGTCCTCACTGAGAAAGGTATTGCTGCCGGTGCACACTTACAGTCTCTGCTGTGTCGATGGCTTGCGAACGTGCCCGAACCAGACAAGGCCGGAATTGTTCGAATACTTGTTGTTGAAGACAAGAACGTACATGATGCCCAGGGGACATATACGCCTCACCTAGCGATGATCGTCCTTGGTTGGCCGAAAGACATGTCGCGTATCCCTATTGTCGGGCGAATATTCGGCCTTTTCATGGAGAAGGTCTTCTATCACGAAGTAGGCCACCATATGCATCGACATACGTTTGGAAAGGACACCACGCAGGAATACGAGGCAAATCGATACGCCTATTCAATTATGCGACGGACACACAGAGTGCTGTGGTGGCTTTCCATGCTAGTGCGTCCAAGAAGAATGCCCAACCAGGCGTTGTAGCCGACGGATCACGCTTGCATTTCGGCCCTTGGAGGGCAAAGGCTGAGGTAGATTGAAACGTTCCGGTCCGGGCCGGCAAGCGCGCCCGCGGCTGAACGTACGTTCGGCAGAAAGGAAGTGGATTGTGGATGAAAAGGCAATCGTCCGCAGGTTCTACGAGGAAGTCGTAAACACGGGCGATGTCTCGAAGATCCCGGAATTGGTGTCAGAAGAATACACGGAAGTAATGGACGGCAAGCGGTATCCCGTTGGGCTTCAAGGAGCGGTGTCACACGCCCTCGGAGTTAGGCAGTGTTATGGCGACCTGCATCTCACGATTGATCGTCAGATATCAGAGGGCGAATGGGTCGCCACCTGCATTACCGCACGGGGCACGCACAAAGGGGAATGGATCGGCATTGCCCCGACGGGCCGTCAGGTCGCGTTCACCGGCGTGAATGTTGATCGCGTAGTGAACGGCAAGATCGTCGAGCATGGCGGGGCAGCGAACATGCTTGGCCCTCTGCTGGAAATCGGAGCAATCCGAGTCGTCGGCAAGGAATGAGCGGAAACTGCCGAACCAGGCGTTGTAGCCGACGGTTCGGTCTGTCACGGTCTGTGCAAAGCACAGCCGGCGCCATCCCGCTCCGCGGCTAGACGCTACGCTATGTGGAACGAAAGGAGAAGTGATATGAAATACTATTTCAGTGCCACGACGAAGATTCCGTTTGATGATGCCATTGTCAAAGTGACTGATGAGCTAAAGAAGGAAGGCTTTGGCGTGCTGACCGACATAGACGTCAAAGCAACATTGAAGAAGAAATTGGACGTCGATTTTCACAGATACCGAATATTGGGAGCGTGCAACCCACCATATGCCTATCAAGCACTGCAAATTGAAGACAAAGTAGGAACGATGCTGCCATGCAATGTTATTGTCCAAGAAACAGATGATGGCATCGTTGAGGTATCAGCTGTAGATCCTGTTGCCTCAATGTTGGCGATTGAGAATGAAAGATTAAGAGAAGTCGCTAGCGAGATACAGGTAAAGCTCAAGAAAGTTATAGCCAGTCTATGAGCATCACCACATAACCAGGCGTTGTAGCCGCCTGCCGCAATACGTGAGCGACCGCAGCGCCAGATGAACCTCTTCTCGCTGTCCCCGCTGTCCAGGAAGGCCCGCGAGAGGCGGCGCATCTTCAGTGCCATCCACGCCACTCGGGCCTGGGGGGTGAGCGAGTCAGCCTCAGGCCCGGGCTCAACTCGAGAGCGGGCCGCGACCTTCCTGCCGGATCTCGTCGCGGTGATTCAATCGCTTCGCATTCACACCCTTCTCGATGCCCCGTGCGGGGACTTCAACTGGGCCGCACCCGTGGCCGATTCCGTGAGCCGCTACGTTGGCGTCGACATCGTTCCCGCGCTCATCGCGGCGAATCGCCGCCACTGGTCTTCGCCGCGGCGTCAATTCCTCTGTCGCGACATGTGCCTGGACGGGCTGCCGGCCGCAGACGTGATCCTCTGTCGTGATGCGCTCGTTCATCTCAGTGAACGCGACATCTTCGCCGCCCTGGACAACCTCCGGCGAACAGGCGCGGAGTACCTGCTCGCGACCACCTTTGTCGGCGAGCGCGGCAATCGCAACATCGATACTGGCGGGTGGCGTCCGCTCAACATGCAGAGTCCTCCGTTCAGCTTTCCGGCACCACGTGCGCTCATCGACGAGGGATGCAGCCACACCGGCGGCGCATACGCTGACAAGCGTCTCGGGCTCTGGCGTTTCGAGGCTCTTCCAGTGACCCGTCCTGCCGCCTGACAGCCGATGTCCGTTCACCATCAAGGCGGATCGTCGTCCACTGCGGCTGACTGTGACAGGCCGGCGGCCGACCCGCTTGTATCCCGCCTTGCGGCTGATACCATAGCGGGCATAGAGTTCGCGGAAGGAGAGGATGCTGTGGCGATAGTCGTTGAAGAACAACCATGGTACTTTCCTCGGCAATACATCGGAACGAAGGCGTCAGGATGGCTGATTCACGCAGTTGTTCTCGCAGTTGCCCTGAGTGGGATGGGTTGCGGAGGAACCGGGACAGTCGAGCCCAACACAATCAGGTCGCCGTCAGAAGGAGACACGTGGATTCTTGGAGAGATTCGCTCCATCCAGTGGAAGGCTGACAGCGGAGACGCGGCCGTTGGGACGCTGGCCATTCAATGCGCACGAGAGGCGTGTGGCAAAGGGGGGGTAATCTCTTCCAACGTGAATCTCGCTTCAGGGTCGTTCAACTGGACGGTTGGTGGGCTCGAGAGTGGCGGACAGTTAACCCCCGACATCTACCGGATATCATGGCGATATGTATGTGGACCTCGCTGTTACGGCTTCACGGGTCACAGCGAAGCCTTTCAAGTCAAGTAGGAGCGTCAGCCAGGCAGGTCGTGCAAGTCATGCCGCGAACAGTACCGAAGCTGTCGTTGGCGAAAGATCGGGAGCCTTCGTCGCGGCTTCCGGGGTCTTCGAGCGAGGGGCCCATATCATGAAAGTACTGCTCATCCACGCCAGCCCGCGACGAAAGGGCGTCACGTCGACCCTGCTCGCCGAGATCGAAGGCGCGATCGGCGCCTCGCACGAAGTTCGGTCGGTGCGCATCCAGGAGTTGAGCATCAAGCCGTGCATCGGCTGCATGAAGTGCCGTCCCGACAAGCCCTGCATCCTGCCGCAGGACGGGGCGCAGTCGCTCGCGGAGGACGTGCGATGGGCGGACTTCATCGTCATCGGCTGTCCGGTCTACTGGGGCAACATGCCCGGCACGCTGAAGCTGTTCTTCGACAGGAATGTGCCGCTGTTCGAGTACGCCGAGGCCAGGGCGATCCGCTACATCCCCAAGCCGCGGCTTCGCGGGAAGAGGGCGGCTCTCGTGGTCAGCAGCGTGGGCCCGTACCCGTACAATCTCTTGCGGTCACAGAGCGGCGGCACCGTCAGTGCGCTCCGGACGATTCTCAAGGCCGGAGGCGTCAAGATCGAGTCCGTGCTGAATATCCCTGATTCGTACAACTTCGAGAAGAGGAAGGAACGCTATCTCAAGAGGGCACGGGAGATCGCCGGGCGGATCTGACGGCATGAAGGCCGGGCGGCTCTGACCTCACGTGCGGTCGACGGAACGATGAACGAATTCTGGCTCTGTTTCGTGCCGCTGTTTGCCGCGGTGGACGCGTTCGGCGTGCTGCCCCTGTTCATCGCGCTCACGGAGGGAATGGACGATGAGCGGCGACGCAGGGTAATCATGCAGTCGGTCGTCACGGCGGCGATCGTCGCCGTGGCCTTCCTCTGGGCGGGGCCGGTCCTGCTGCGGTTTCTCAACATCTCCGTGCCCGACTTCATGATTGCCGGCGGCGTCCTCCTGTTTGCGATTTCCCTGAGCGACCTTCTCACCGGGACGAAGAGACAGGCGGAAGCGGATCCGGTCAGCCTGGGTTCCGTGCCGATTGGAGTACCCCTGGTCACCGGGCCCGCGGTGATGACGACGTGCCTGCTCCTCGCAACCATGTACGGGAGAGGCATCACCACTGCCGCGGTGGTCGTGAACATCGGCCTTGCCGGCGTCGTCTTCCTGGCGGCCGGTCCCCTTGCGCAGGTGTTGGGGCGCAACGGCATGAAGACGATCTCCAAGGTCACCAGTCTCCTTCTCGCCGCCATCGGGGTCATGCTGATCCGCAGGGGGCTGACGGCCATCCTCTGACCGTGCGACGCCGCCGCTGGCGAGTTCGCGGCGCACCGGCGTTTGCAGTTCGGCGCGTCGAGCCTATGTTTGTGACAGCGGGCTGCCGGCGGCGCCGGCAGCAACGCGGGGCAACGAATCCAGGACATCCAGCGAAAGGGGCAGTGCCATGGCGACGAACACGATCCGGCTTCACCGCGTCCTCCGTGCCAGGCCCGAGAGGGTCTACCGCGCGTTCCTCGATGCCGACGCGATGGCGAAATGGCTGCCGCCCAACGGCTTCAGCGGCAAGGTGCACCAGCTCGAGCCGAGGGTGGGCGGGGCCCACAGGATGTCGTTCACGAACTTCACCAGCGGGAAGAGCCACTCCTTCGGCGGAACGTATCTCGAACTCGTGCCGAACGAGCGCATCCGCTACACGGACGCCTTCGACGATCCCAACCTCCCCGGGGAGATGCAGACGACGGTGACCCTCAAAGCGGTGTCGGTCGGGACGGAATTGAACATCGTGCAGGAGGGCGTGCCGGACGCCATCCCGCCCGAGGCCTGCTATCTCGGCTGGCAGGAGTCGCTGGCGTTGCTGGCGAAGCTTGTCGAGGCCGAGATTCCGGACTAGCCTTCGGGCCATGGAGCCCATGGCAACGATCCCGGCCGCGCAAGCAGGATGAAGTTCTCCCCCACGGGTCTCTCCACGGGCGCCACGGCGACGCTCGTGGTGCTGCTGGGCACCCTCGTCCTGCTGGCTCTCGGGCGGTCCTCGATCGAGCGAAGAATGCTGTTCTACCCCACGCACCGGGGCGACAACAACGGATGGAACCGCTGGATGAGCAACGGCCAGGTCATCGGTTTCGCGCGGACCGTCGCGTCGCCGAAGAACGTCTGGCTCATGCTCCACGGCAACGCCGGCCAGGCGTCCGACCGCGGCTATGCGCTGGCGCACTTCTCGCCCGAGGACGCGGTCTACGTCCTCGAGTATCCGGGGTATGGGGTGCGCCCGGGCACCCCGTCGCGCGATGCCTTCGACCGCGCCGCAGGCGAGGCCTACCAGCTTCTCAGGCAGACGTACCCGCGGACGCCGGTCTGCGTGGCGTCGGAGTCCATCGGGTCGGGCCCCGCCTGCGTGATCACGCGCCTCAGTCCGCCGCCGGACAAGATGGTCCTCATCGTCCCCTTCGACAGGTTGTCCGCGGTCGCCGAGGATCACTTCCCGTCGTTTCTCGTCCGGCTGTTTCTGACGGACGACTGGGACAATGCCCAGGCGCTTGCCGGCTACCGCGGGCCGGTGGACATCTTTGGCGCCGAATCCGACACGATCATCCCGGTCAAGCACGCCAGGGCGCTCGCCGCCGCCGTTCCCCAGGCACGACTGGCCATCATTCCCGGAGGCCACAACGACTGGTCCTCCGTGGGGCGCGTCGCGATACGGAACGCTTCGGGGTCGTAGGCAATGGCAGGGAGACGGAAGCGGATCGGCCTGCGGGCAGCGACCCTCGCGGTCCTTGCCGCACTGGTCCTCGGCGCCGCGGCGAGCCGGGCCTTGGGGCAAAGCGGGGCGCGGGGCGCCGGCGCGGAAGGCGATGACCCGCTTCAGGCGGAGGCGGCGCTTGCGGCGTCCATCAACGAGTTCCGGGCGGGCAACGGTCTCGCCACCCTGCATATCGACGACCGGCTCGCCCGCGCCTCCCGCCGGCACGCCGCGAACATGGCGGGGCAGGGAACCCTGAGCCACGTGCTGGACGGGCAGGGCCCGGGTGAGCGCGCCCTGGCGGAGGGTTTCGCGGGCCCGGTCGCCGAGAACATCGCGGCGGGGGACGAGGGCACGGCGCCGGCGTTCTTCGATCTCTGGGCTTCATCGGAGCTGCACCGTGCCAACATGCTCGGGACGGCGTGCCGCGAGCTGGGCGTCGGTTGCGCGCGTGGCGTGGACGGCCGACTGTATTGCGCGGCCATGTTCGGTGGGGCGCGCTGAGGGCCGGGGCGCTGGGGATAGAGGTTCGTTTCGGAGCTGAGGGCGCCCCTGAACCCAGAATGCGGTTCCGATGTGCTATCAATGAGTTGAGGGAACCTTGATGAGGAACTTGAGCATCGGCGCGGCACCGCACCGGAGCGGGACGGAGGTCGTCGAATGAGCCACGGCGATTCGCACCCGGCTCCGGTGGCGGCAGGCAAGAGCAGCTTCGACCTGATAGACGCGCGGGAGTTCTTCGCGCGGATCGGCCTGCGCGAGGGCGACCGCGTCGCGGACCTGGCCTGCGGCGTCGGCCGCTACAGCGTGGAGATCGCGAAGGCGGTCGGCGCGCGCGGCGTGGTCTACGCCGTGGATCTGTGGGACGAAGGGCTCGAGACCCTGCGGCGCCGGACGGTCGGGGAGGGGATCGGCAACGTCCGCCCTCTGCGCGGCGACATCACGGAGCGCATTCCGCTCGACGACGGCTCGGTGGATATCTGCCTCATGGCGACGGTGCTCCACGATCTTCCCCCGGAGCGGCGGGGCCGGGCCCTGTCGGAGGCCGCGCGGATCCTCCGGCCCGGAGGCACCCTCGTGCTGGTCGAGTTCAAGAAGGTCGATCGGGGGCCGGGGCCGCCGCAGCGCGTGCGCATCTCCGAAGACGAGGCGCAGGCCATGCTCGCGACTCCCGCCTTGTCGGCGGACTACGTCGGCAGCCTCGGCGAGTTCACCTACCTGCTGACGGCGCGCAAGGCCGCCGCACCGGGCTAGCGGCGGCGACCTCGCTCACGCCGCGTCCTCGAACTGCCTCCTGATCGCCTCCAGCCGCTCGCGGTAGGCGGCGGCGTCGCCGTAGTCCACGAAGTGGCGCGAGCGCGAGTTGCGCGCGCCCTTGCCCGCGGCATGCTTGATCGGGCACCAGTACTGCTCGGTGCGCGCGCCGATCTCGGTGGCGTAGGACGCCAGGCCGTTGAAGTAGCTGCAGTAGTCGCAGTTGAGCCGCTCGACGACGTTGAGGTACTTCAGGTAGTGGCGGTCAAGGATGAAGTGGTCCCGCCGCCGCACCCGCGGGATGCCGTAGGCCCGGAAGCAGATCTGCTGGTAGATAGTGATCGCCAGGTCGAAGAGCGCCGCGGGGACGATCATCGTGTAGATCACGGGCGCCGTCAGCACCGTCAGCAGTCGCGCCCTGAACAGGTACTCGATGACGGAGCCGGCGTACTTGCGGTGCAGCTCCGCCAGCTCGCGCTCGAAGATCACCTTGCGGCGGACGATGCGGTAGCGGAACTGCTCCTGCCGCCGCTCGAGCTCCTCCTGGACGTGAGCCTCGAGGGCGCGGATCTCCTCGAGCAGTTCGTCGAGACGTGTGGGCATTGTGTCGCCTCCGTGGGGGGGGGATGGTTCGTCGGGCTCGATCTATATTACCAGCATGTCCACGAAGCGCAGCGCCGGCATCCTGATGTACCGCCGCGCCGGCGGTGCCCTGGAGGTGTTCCTGGCGCACCCGGGCGGGCCGTTCTGGGAGGGGAAGGACGACGGGGCGTGGTCCATCCCCAAGGGCGAGTACGAGGAAGGCGAGGAGGCGCTGGCCGCCGCGCGCCGGGAATTCCAGGAAGAGACGGGCTTCCCCGTGGACGGAGCGTTCATCCCGCTCTCCCCCGTGCGCCAGCCCAGCGGCAAGCTCGTCAGCGCCTGGGCGGTCGAGGGGGACTGCGACCCGTCGCTGCTCACGAGCAATACCTTCACGATGGAGTGGCCGCCGCGCTCCGGCAGGCAGGCGGAGTTCCCGGAGGTCGACCGCGGCGCGTGGTTCGGCGTCGCCGAGGCGCGGCGGAAGATCATGAAGGGCCAGCTGCCGCTGCTCGAGGAGCTGTGCCGGCTGCTTGGGGGGTGCTGAGATGCCCGTCTCGAACGCCGAGATCGCCGCGATGTTCGCGCAGATCGCCGACCTCCTCGAGATCCAGGGGGAGAACCCCTTCCGCGTGCGCGCCTACCGCGCAGCCGCCCGCACCGTCGGGGACCTCGCCCGCGGCGCGGCGCAGATGGTCGGCGACGGCGAGGACCTGGCGGAGCTGCCCGGCATCGGCAAGGACCTGGCCGGCAAGATCCGGGAGGCCGTGGAACGCGGCACGATCGGCCTGCTGGAGGAGCTGCGCCGCACGATGCCCGGCGAGCTGGGGCGGCTGCTCGAGGTCGCGGGACTCGGGCCCAAGCGCGTCCAGGTGCTCTGGAAGCAGCTGGGCATCACGACGCTCGCCGAGCTGGAGGCGGCGGCGAAGGCCGGGAAGATCCGGGAGCTGCCCGGCCTCGGCGAGAAGACCGAGAGCGCCATCGTCAAGGACCTCGGGCGCGTGGCGGCGTCCGCCGGGCGCACGCTGCGGCCGGTCGCGGACGAGGCCGCGGAACTGCTGCTGCGCCACCTGCGGGGCGCGCGCGGCGTCGCGTGCGTGGAGGTCGCGGGGAGCTTCCGGCGCGGCAAGGAGACCGTGGGCGACCTGGACGTGCTGGCCTCGGGCTCGGACCCGGCGGCGCTGATCGAGCGCTTCGCCGCGTACGACGGGCTGGAGCGGGTCACGGCGCGCGGCGAGAGCAAGGCGTCGGCGCGGCTGCGCTCGGGCCTGCAGGTCGATCTGCGCGTCATCCCGAAGGAGAGCTACGGCGCGGCGCTGCACTATTTCACGGGCTCGAAGGCGCACAACATCGCGGTGCGCACGCTCGGCGTGAAGAAGGGGCTCAAGATCAACGAGTACGGCGTCTTCCGCGGCACCCGGCGCATCGGCGGCGCGGAGGAGCTGGACGTCTTCCGCGCGGTCGGCCTGCCGCTTATCCCGCCGGAGCTGCGCGAGGACCGGGGCGAGATCGCGGCGGCGCGCGGCGGGACGCTGCCGAAGCTCGTGGAGCTGCGGCAGATCCGCGGCGACCTGCACGCGCACACCAGCCGCACGGACGGGCGGGCGACGCTCGAGGAGATGGCCGCGGCCGCCCGCTCGCGCGGCTACGAGTACCTGGCGATCACCGAGCACTCGCGGCGCATCACGATGTCGCGCGGCCTGGACGCGGCGGCGCTGCGCCGGCGCAACCGCGAGATCGACGCGCTCAACGCGCGGCTGGAGCGGTTCACCGTCCTCAAGGGGATCGAGGTCGACATCCTCGAGGACGGCTCGCTCGACCTGCCCGACGCGGTGCTGGCGGAGCTGGACGTCGTCGTGGCGGCGGTGCACTCGTACTTCAACCTGCCGCAGAGGAAGCAGACCGAGCGGATCGTGCGCGCGCTCGACAACCCGCACGTGCACATCCTGGCGCACCCCAGCGGGCGGATCATCAACGAGCGCGACGCCTACGAGCTCGACCTGGAGCGGGTCATCGAGGCGGCGGCCGAGCGCGGGCGCATCCTCGAGCTCGACGCCCACCCGCAGCGCCTCGACCTGGACGACGTGCACTGCCGGCTGGCGAAGGAGCGCGCCGTGAAGGTCGCGATCTCGACGGACGCGCACGCGGTCGAGCACCTGGACTTCATGCGCTACGGCGTCGGGCAGGCGCGCCGCGGGTGGCTGGAGGCGGCGGACGTCGCCAACACGCTGGGCCTGGCGGCGCTGAGGCGGCTGCTCAAGGGTGCGTAACGCCCGGGGCGCCGTTGCCGTGCCCGGCGTCCTTGACAGGCCGGCGCCGATGCGCCGAGAATTCCAGCGGCTTGTCCACGCGAGCCCGGAGGGGAGCGCTCTTGACCGCACGCCACGGCCGTTTCTGTCCGCACGGTGCGCTGCGACGCGCGCGCGTCGCCTTCGGGGCCGTCGCGCTGCCCGCCCTCGTGCTCGTCCTCCCGGCGGTGCTGCTCCTCCTGGCGGCCCGGCCCGCCGCCGCCGCGCGTGAGGTCCGGGTCGGCGTCTACGAGAACGCGCCGAAGATCTTCACGGACAAGGACGGAAGGCCCGCCGGGATCTTCGCCGACGTCCTCGAGCAGATCGCCCGCACCGAGGGCTGGGAGCTGCGCTACGTCTCCGGCACCTGGGCGGAGGGACTGCAGCGCCTTGCACACGGACAGATCGACCTCATGCCGGACGTGGCCTACACGGCCGAGCGCGAGCAGACCTACGCCTTCCACCGGACCCCCGTCCTCACCGCCTGGTCGCAGGTGTACGCCCGCCGGGGCAGCGGCATCCAGTCGGTGCTCGACCTCAACGGCAAGCGCGTCGCCGCGCTGGAGCAGACGATCCAGCTCGAGACCTTCCGGCGGCTGGCCAACGGCTTCGAGCTGAAGCTGACGCTGGTGCCCGTCCCGGACTACGAGACGGAGTTCGGGATGATCGCCTCGGGCACGGTCGACGCGGGCCTGACCAACCGCTTCTACGGGCTGATGAACGCGCGGCGGTTCGGCCTCGAGGACACCCCGATCATGTTCGACCCGGCGCCGTTCTTCTTCGCGGCGCCGCGGGGCGCCTCCCAGGACCTGCTGGATGCGATCGACCGCCGCCTCGCGACCATGAAGGCGGACCAGGGCTCGGCCTACTACGCGTCGCTCAGGCGCTGGACGTCGGAGGAGGTGCAGTTCAAGGTGCCGGCCTGGCTGCGCACCCTCGGTCTCGCGGCGGGCTTCGGCGTCGCGTTCGTGCTCGCGCTCGTGATCCGCAGCCAGCGCGCCGCCCAGACGGCGCTGCGCAAGGAGAAGGCGTTCGCGGACACGATCATCGACAGCGTGCCGGGGGCGTTCTACGTGGTCGACGGCGCCGGGAGGCTCGTCCGCTGGAACCGGCACCTGGCGAGGTTCAACGACCTGTCGGCCGGCCAGTTGCAGGGGATGGACGGGCTGCGCCACATCCGCGCCGAGGACCGCGCGATCATCCAGCATTCGATCAAGGACGCCCTCGAGGCCGGCGAGGCGATGTCGGAGGCCTGGCTCACCACGCGGGACGGGGAGCGCGCGTTCCTCTTCACGGGCCGGCGGATCGACGGCGCGGACGGCCCGCTGGTCGTCGGCAGCGCGATCGACATCACCTCGCGCAAGCAGGCCGAGCAGGAGCTGGTGCGGTACAAGGAGCACCTCGAGGAACTGGTGGCCACGCGCACCGCGAGCCTCCAGGAGAGCAACGCGAAGCTGCAGGACGAGGTCGGCAAGCGCGCCGCCGTGGAGCGCGAGCTGCGCGGGGCGCTCGACGACCTGGAGGTGGCCAAGGAGCAGGCGGAGGCGGCGGACCGCCTCAAGTCCGCCTTCCTGGCCACGATGTCCCACGAGCTGCGCACGCCGCTGAACTCGATCATCGGCTTCACGGGCATCCTGCGGCAGGGGCTGGCCGGGCCGCTGAGCGACGAGCAGCGCAAGCAGCTCGGGATGGTCCAGGCCAGCGCAGACCATCTCCTGGCGCTGATCAACGACGTGCTCGACCTCTCGAAGATCGAGGCCGGCCAGCTCCACGTGACGGCCGCGCCCTTCGACCTGCAGGCGTCGGTGCTGCGGGTGGTGAACACCGTCCGGCCGCTCGCGGATCGCAAGGGCCTGGAGCTGCGCGTCACGATCGGCGAGGGCGTCGACGGCATGGTCGGGGACCAGCGGCGCGTGGAGCAGGTGCTGCTCAACCTGCTGAGCAACGCCGTCAAGTACACGGAGACCGGCCGGGTGGCGGTGGACTGCTCGGTGGCCGACGGCGTCGTGCGCACCACGGTCACCGACACCGGAATCGGGATCGCCGCCGCCGACATGGCCAAGCTCTTCCAGCCGTTCCAGCAGCTGGAGACCGGGCTGACGCGGCGCTACGAGGGGACGGGGCTGGGCCTGTCGATCTGCAAGCGGCTGGTCGAGCTGCTGGGCGGGCGCATCGCGGCGACCAGCGAGCCAGGCGCGGGGAGCGCGTTCACGTTCACCCTGCCGCTCGGGGGAAGGAGATCGTGAACAGGACGGTTGTGTACATCGAAGACAACGAGCAGAATCTGTACCTCGTGACGTACATCCTCGAGCACAGCGGCTACCGGGTGGTCGGCGCGCGCGATGGCCGCGAGGGGATTGCGGCCGCGCGCAGCGAGCGGCCGGCGCTCGTGCTGCTCGACATCCAGCTCCCGGTGATGGACGGGTACGCCGTCGCGCGCAAGCTGCGCGAGTGCCCGGAGCTCGCGGCCGTGCCGATCGTCGCGCTGACCTCGTACGCGATGGCCGGGGACCGGGAGCGGGCCCTCGCGGCAGGGTGCACGGGGTACATCGAGAAGCCGATCAACCCCGAGACCTTCCTCGCGCAGATCGAGCGGCACCTCGGGCAGGCGGGCGCGGCGGCGGGGGCGGCGCCGTGACCCGCGTCCTGGTCGTCGACGACGTCGCCGAGAACCGCTATCTGCTCGAGACGCTGCTGCGCGGGAGCGGGTACGAGGTCACGGCCGCCGCCAACGGCGCCGAGGCGCTGGAGATCGCCCGGCGGGACCCGCCGGACCTCGTCGTGACCGACATCCTGATGCCGGTCATGGACGGCTTCGCGCTCTGCCGCGAGTGGAAGACCGACGAGCGGCTCAAGGGGATCCCCTTCGTGTTCTACACGGCGACCTACACCGAGCCCAAGGACGAGCAGTTCGCGCTGAGCCTGGGCGCGGAGCGCTTCTTCGTCAAGCCGCAGCGCCCGGACGAGCTGCTGCGGCTGCTCCAGGAGGTGCTCGACGCCGCCGCCGCGGGCCGGCTGGCGCTCAGCGGCAAGGCGCCGCCGCCCGGCCCCGAGTTCCTCGAGGACCACAACGCCGCGCTGATCCGCAAGCTCGAGAAGAAGATGGCCCAGCTCCAGGAGGCCAACGCCGCGCTGGAGCGGGAGATCGTCGAGCGCAAGCGCGTCGAGGCCGAGCTGACGTACCGCAACACCGTCCTCACGACCCAGCAGGAGGCGTCGCTCGACGGGATCCTGGTGGTCGACGAGGCGGGCCGGCTCGTCTCCTGGAACAGCCGCTTCCTCGAGATGTGGGGGATCCCGCCCGAGGTCGTCGCGCTGCGGTCGGAGGAGCGGGCGCTGGCCTGCGCCCTCGACAAGGTCGTGGACCCCGGCGGCTTCATGACGCGGATCCGGCACCTGTACCAGCATCCGGAGCTGCGCAGCCGCGAGCTGATCGAGGTCAAGGGCAACCGCCTGTTCGACCGCTACTCGGCGCCGATCCTCGACGCTAAGGGCGCCGGTCGCGGGCGGGTCTGGTACTTCCGGGACGTGACCGAGCAGCGCAAGCTGGAGGAGCAGCTGCGCCAGGCCCAGAAGATGGAGGCGGTCGGCGCGCTCGCGGGCGGCATCGCCCACGACTTCAACAACATCCTCTCGGCGATCAGCGGCTACAGCAGCCTCCTGCAGATGAAGCTCGAGCCCGGCGACGAGCGGCTGCAGATGGTCGACGAGATCCTCGCGGCGTCGGAGAAGGCGGCGGGGCTGACGCGCAGCATGCTCGCCTTCAGCCGCAAGCAGCCGATGGACCTGCGCCCGGTCGACGTCAACGAGATGATCCGCGCGATCCAGAAGCTGCTGGAGCGGCTCATCGGCGAGGACATCGAGTTCACCGTCACCGGCTCGCCGGAGACGCTGATCGTGCAGTCCGATGTCGGGCAGCTCGAGCACGTGCTGATCAACCTGATCACCAACGCCCGCGACGCGATGCGCCACGGCGGGCGCCTGACCATCGGCACCGCGCCGTTCGTGCTCGCGGCGGACCAGGACGGCCTCAAGGCGGGGACGTACGCGCTGATCACCGTCTCGGACACCGGGTGCGGCATCCCCCGCGAGATCCAGCAGCACATCTTCGAGCCCTTCTTCACGACGAAGGAGGTCGGCAAGGGCACCGGTCTCGGCCTGGCCATGGCCTACGCCATCGTCAAGAGGCACCGCGGGGCGATCCGCCTCTACAGCGAGCCGGGCGAGGGGACGACGTTCAGGATCTACCTGCCGGTCGTGGCGGCCGCGGTCCCCGAGGCCGCCACGCCCGCGCCCATCGTGCTGCCGACCGGGCACGAGACGATCCTGCTCGTGGAGGACAACGAGGGCGTGCGGCAGGCGACGCGGACCATGCTCAGGGAGTTCGGGTACGCCGTCCTGGAGGCCGTTGACGGCGAGGACGCGCTGCGCGTCTTCCGCGGGAACGAGGACCGCATCGCGCTGGTGCTCTGCGACCTGATCATGCCCCGTCGCAACGGCCGGGAGACCGTCGAGGAGCTGCGCCGGATCCGGCCGGGCCTCAGGGCGATCTTCACGAGCGGCTACACGCCCGACGTCATCGCCCAGAAGGGGCTGCTGGCGGAGGGGAGCCCCTTCCTCTCCAAGCCGGTGAGCATGATCGACCTCATCCGGAAAATCCGGGACGTCCTGGACGCGCCGTAGCCGCGATGGAGACGGCCTACGGCGGCCTGGCGGCGCACTACGCGCTCCTGTTTCCGCTGAACGAGCGGCAGCGGGAGTTCTTCGCATGCCTGCTCGAGGCGGAGCCGGTCGCGTCGGTGCTCGACGTGGGCTGCGGCACCGGCGAGCACCTCGCCTGGTTCTCGGAGCGCGGGGTGCGCGGCTGGGGGCTCGAGCCCGACGGGGCCATGGTCCGCGAGCTGCGCCGCCGCGCATGGCGGGGGACGGTCCCGACGCTCGTGCAGGCGGGCGCCGAGGCGCTGCCGGACGCGATCGGGGAGCCGGTGGACCTCGTGCTGTGCCTCGGGAACACGCTGCCGCACCTGCGGGGCGGCGAGGCGATCCGGGAGGCTCTGCGCCGCATGGCCGGGGCGCTCGCCCCCGGCGGCCGCCTCGTCGTCCAGACGGTGAACTTCGACAAGGTGCTGGCGGCGGGCGCGTCGTCGTTCCCGGTCATCGAGCGCGCGCTGCCGGACGGCGGGCGCGTCTCGCTGCACCGCCGGTACGATCTCGGCGGGCTGCCGGAGCGCGTGCTGTTCGAGACGCGTCTCGTGACCCCGGCGGGGGAGCACGAGGCGGCCTGGCCGCTGGTGCCGCTGCGGCGCGAGGAGCTCGTCGGCTTCGCCGGGGAGGCCGGGCTCGGGCGCATCGAGCTGTTCGGCGACTACACCCGCGTCCCCTTCGGCGCCGACTCGCCGGCGCTGATCCTCGTCGGACGGAGGGCATAGCCGGGCCTGTCCGCGGCGGCGCGGCGCCCGGCGCGGGCGTTCGGCGCCGCGCGGACCTACATTGGGGTGCGTGGCGATCGGCCGGGGCGCCCCCGGCGAGGAGGGCGGCGATGAGCGGACTGGCGTACCACGGGCACTACATCCACCTGATCCCCGAGGCGGACAAGGACCGCTGGGTGGCGCGGGTGATCGTGGAGGTGCACGCGAAGGGGCAGACCGAGCGCATCTACTACCGCGACCACACGCAGTCGTACGCGACGCAGGCGGAGGCCGAGGAGGCCGCCGTGGAGTTCGGCAAGCGCATGGTCGAGAACTTCACCGTCCCGGCGTACGGCGAGGGCGACTACGCCGGCTAGCGGCGCCGCGGGGGCGGTTGAGGCCCCGGAGAGGAGGCGGTGATGAGCGCACCGATGCCGGCGCTGTTCGTCGGCCACGGCAACCCGATGAACGCGATCGGGAGCAACGAGTGGACGCGTGGGTGGGCGGCCATCGGCGCCTCGCTGCCGCGGCCGCGAGCCGTCCTCGCCGTGTCGGCGCACTGGTACCTGGACGAGACCGCCGTGACGGCGATGCCGGCGCCGCGGACGATCCACGACTTCGCGGGCTTCCCGCCGGAGCTGTCGGCCGTGCGCTACGCGGCGCCCGGGGACCCCGACCTCGCGGAGCGCGTGGCGGGCCTGCTCGCGCCCACGCCCGTGCGCCGCGACCGCGCGTGGGGGCTCGACCACGGGACCTGGGCGGTGCTCGTCCACATCTTTCCGCGCGCCGACGTCCCGGTCGTGCAGCTCGCCATCGACGCGACGAAGCCGCCCGAGTTCCACCGCGCGCTCGGGTGGCGGCTGGCGTCGCTGCGCGACGAGGGGGTCCTCGTGCTCGCGAGCGGCAACCTCGTGCACAACCTGCACGCCTACGCCTGGGGCCAGCGCGCGGCGCGCCCGTACGACTGGGCGCTGCGGTTCGAGCAGACCGCCCGGGAGCTGCTGGTCGCGGGCCACGACGAGCCGCTCGTCGCCTACGAGGAGCTGGGCGAGGACGCGTTGCTGAGCGTGCCGACCCCCGATCACTACCTGCCGCTGCTCTACGTGCTCGGTCTGCGCCGGCGCGGCGATGCGGTGAGCTTCCCGGTCGAGGGGATCGACGGCGGCTCGGTGTCGATGCTGGCGGTGCGGCTCGGCTGACGGCGAAGGCTCCGCGAGCCCGGCGCGCGGCAGCTGTCCGCGGGGGGTGGCGGCGCCGGCCGCGGGGCGGCTATGATGGCGGCCGGACCCAACGGGAGGGAGCGCCGCCATGGAGTCGCGAGTCCAGTACGAAGCCGACGGCGACCTCGTCGTCATCACCCTGAACCGGCCGGAGCGCCGCAACGCGATCGACGCCGCCGCGACCGCGCAGCTGCGGGACGCGCTGGACCGCCTCGAGGGCGACGAGCGCGCCCGGGTGGGCATCCTCACCGGCGCCGGCGACCGCGCCTTCTGCGCCGGGATGGACCTCAAGGCCTTCGCCGCGGGGGAGGGGCCGGCGATCGTGGAGGGCCGCGGCGGCTTCGCCGGCTTCACGGCCTACCAGCGGACGAAGCCGGTCATCGCCGCGGTCAACGGCGCCGCGCTCGGCGGCGGCTGCGAGATCGTCCTCGCCTGCGACCTCGTCGTGGCCGCGGAGACGGCGGTCCTCGGCCTCCCCGAGGTCAAGCGCGGCCTCTTCGCCTCCTCGGGCGGCGCGCTGCGCCTGCCCCTGATGATCCCGCGGGTCCGCGCGCTGGAGCTGCTGCTCACCGGGGACGCGATCGACGCCGCCGCGGCGCTGTCGCTCGGGCTGGTCAACCGCGTCGTGCCGGCGGCGCGCGTGCTGGAGGAGGCCAGGGCGCTCGGGCGGCGCATCAGCGCGAACGCGCCGCTCTCGGTGCGCGCGACGCTCGCGGTGGCTCGCGCGGCCTGCGGGCCGACCGAGGCGCACTGGAGCGTCACCAACTCGGAATGGTACGGCATCGTGAACAGCGAGGACGCCCGCGAGGGACCGGCGGCGTTCGCGGAGAAGCGCCCGCCGCGCTGGCAGGGGCGTTAGTCCGCGCGGACGCGCGGACCAGCAAAGCAGACGTGGTGCATCCGCACGCCCGCGCGGGTCGTTTGCTGGCGGCGCATTTGACTTTCCCGCGGCGCGACGTATCTTTACCCGGCTTGCACGCCCCGCGGGGCCGGCGTTCCGGGGGCCCCGCCGGGTTTCGTTTGCCCCGGAGCAGAGCGGAGCACAGCGTGAAGATTGCGGACAACCAGTTCGTCTCGATCGACTACCGCCTGACCCTGGAGTCGGGGGAGGAGGTCGATCGCTCCCCGGAGGGGTGCCCCCTGGGGTTCGTCACGGGCACGGGCAGCATCATTCCCGGCCTCGAGGACGCCCTCATGGGCCGGGAGGCCGGCGAGGCCTTCCGGGTGACCGTCGAGCCCGAGCAGGCGTACGGGCCGGTGCAGCAGGAGCTCTTGCAGATCATCCCGCGTGAGCGGTTCCCGGCAGGGGTGGAGATCGCCCCGGGGATGGAGTTCCAGGCGCGGGGACCGCGCGGCCCGATCGCGCTGAAGGTCACCTCGGTCGCCGCCGACGCCATCACGGTCGACCTGAACCACCCGCTGGCCGGCAAGCGGCTGATCTTCGACGTGACGGTCGCGGAGGTGCGCGAGCCGCGCGAGGAGGAGCTGCCGCAGTTCACGGGCGGAGGCTGCGCGTGCGGCCCGGCCGAGCAGAGCGCCTGCGGCTGCGGGCCCGATGGCGCCGGAGGAGGCTGCGGGTCCTCCTCCTCCGGCGGCGGTTGCGGCTGCGGCTAGGCTACGGCTTGCCGCCGGCGCCGTGGCCCGGGGGCATGGCGGGCGTCCCGGCGGGGGCGGGCGGCTCGATGCCGAGCAGCTCGACCTCGAAGAGGAGCGCGGCGCCGCCCTTGATCTTCGGGGGTGACCCCCGGTCGCCGTAGGCGATGGCCGAGGGGCAGACCAGCTTGGCCTTCCCGCCGACCTTCATCTTCTGCACGCCCTCGGTCCAGCAGGGGATGACGCGGTTGAGCGGGAAGGTCGCCGGCTGGCCGCGCTCCACGGAGCTGTCGAAGGTCGAGCCGTCGCGCAGCGTGCCGACGTAGTGCACCTTGACGGAGTCGGTCGCCTTCGGGGACTCGCCCGTCCCCTCCTGGACCGGGATGTAGACCAGGCCGGAGGCGAGCTTCTCGGCGCCCTTCTCCTTGCCCATCTTCTCGACGAACTTCTCGGCCTCCTTCTTCTCGCCCTCCGCGACGGCCTGTGCCCGCGCCTGCGCGAGCTGCTGGATCTTCTGGCGGTAGGTCATCGGGTCGAACTGCCCCTTGCCGGCCAGCCCGTCCCTGATGCCGGCGACGACCAGGTCCAGCTCCGCGGCCGAGAGCGTGAACTGCTCGAGGTTCTGCGCGACGGCCATGCCGAGCGCGTAGGCCGTCTTCTGGTCGTCGGTCTCCAGCGCCGGGGTCGCCGCCCGCGACGGCGCCGCGAGCGCCAGCGAGAGCGCCAACGCCACCAAAGCACTTCTTCGCATCGTGTACCTCCTGGGTGATGGGTTTCGTGGTTGGCTGCGACAATATACAACCGCCGGCCGCCCGCGTAAAGACGGCCGGCCGGGCGCCGGCACCGGCGCGGGACCGGTCGCTTGACGGGCGCGCGGCGCGTCGGGAGAATGCCGCGGATGATCGCCGTCGCGCTCGGGTACCTCGCCATCGGCGCCGCGGCCGGCGTCCTCGCGGGGCTGCTCGGCGTGGGGGGCGGGCTGATCATCGTGCCGCTGCTGGCCGCCTCGTTCGCGCGGCAGGGGCTGCCGGCGGACAGCCTGATGCACCTGGCGCTGGGCACTTCGCTCGCGAGCATCGTCTTCACCTCGATCTCGAGCTTCCGCGCGCACCACCGGCGCGGCGCGGTCGACTGGGGCATCGTGCGGCGCATCACGCCGGGCATCCTCGCGGGGACATTCGGCGGCTCGTGGGTCGCCGCGCGGCTCTCGACGCGGCCGCTGACCTGGGTGTTCACGGTCTTCCTCTTCTCGGTCTCCATCCAGATGTTCCTCGACCGCAAGCCGCGCCCGACGCGCGAGATTCCCTGCGCGGCGGGCACCAGCGCCGTCGGCGCGCTCATCGGCGTGATCTCGAGCCTCGTCGGCATCGGCGGCGGCTCGCTCTCGGTGCCGTTCATGGCCTGGTGCAACGTCCCGGTGCACCGCGCGATCGGCACGTCGGCGGCCATCGGCTTCCCGATCGCCGTGGCCGGCGCGGCCGGCTACGTCCTCAACGGCCTTCGCGCCCAGGGGCTGCCGCCCCACACCCTCGGCTTCGTGCACCTGCCCGCCCTGGCGGGCGTCGTCGCCGCGAGCGTGGCCACGGCGCCGCTGGGCGCACGGCTCGCCCACAGCCTGCCCGTGCCGCGCCTCAAGCGGGCCTTCGCGGCGCTGCTGCTGGTGATGGGCGTCAAGATGCTCGTCGGGCTGCTCGGCCGCTGACGGCGTCCGCCGGGAGCGGGGGGGCGCTGCCCGCCACAGCGGGTCCCGAGGACGGCGGAAGACCTCATGACCGCTCAAAGTGTGATAGTATTCGAAGAGTTATGGAAGTGACCCCGTCCCAGCTGGTCGCCCTCCTGCGCGAGGGGACGGCACCCCGAAAGGCGCGCGCGGCGATCGCCCGCGGGACGCTGCCCCTGCCGCCCGCGCCGCTGCTCGAGTCGCTGGACATCCTCGCCGACGACCCGGAGCCGGAGATCCAGGCGCAGGCCGTCGCTTCGCTCGGGCAGCTTCCCGCGGCCGTCGTGCGCGCGGTGGCCTCCGCGCCGGGGGCGGCGCCGACGCTGCTCGCGCGCCTCGCCGAGCGCTACGCCGGCCGCGAGGAGGTCGCGC
>DATDCY010000019.1 GCA_036524115.1 bacterium
GCACCCCCCGCGCGGCGGCGCCGAGGTCCCGCAGGCGCGGGCGCCGCTAGGGACCGTGCGGGCGGGTCCGAACGCGCGCGGACCGGCGGCCGTTCGGTTGACATCCGCCCGGGCGACGGGTATAAGGCGGCAGCGTGCCGAAGTGGCGGAATTGGCAGACGCGCATGATTCAGGGTCATGTGGGCTTAAGCCTGTGGGGGTTCAAGTCCCCCCTTCGGCACCAGCGTTCCGATCACCCGTAGATCGACCGCGGCCGGCTCATCCGTCGGCGTCGTCCTCGCGTCCTGAAAAGCGGCATTCCGCGCAAATTCCTGCGTCTCTGCGCGCAGCGAGCTTGCCGCCCATGGAGCAAATAACACTATAATTTTTGACGGATTATAGTAAATGTTTGATTGTATGATCTTTTATCTAATTGGTCGCACCCTGCTTTTTCTCGGAATCAGCGGCACATCTCTTGCTTTTGCCAAGCGTGTCGCCTATTGTTGATGGTCGAAAAATCTGGGGTGGAATGGACGGCGACAAGGAGCTAAGGAATGTCAGTGCGGCGGTTGATGGCGGCGGGATGTGCGGCGGTTGTCTTTGGGGCAGTGGTCTTCGCGGTCGCTCCCGCTCGCGCGGCGGACCCGCCCTGCTACGAGTGCCATGACGACTTCCCGAAGAAGATGAAGGAATTCAAGTTCACGCACGAGCCGGCGGCCAGCGGGGACTGCACCGCGTGCCACCTCGACCATGGCGACGCGGAGAAGCTCATGCTCGTCAAGAACGGGGCGGCTCTCTGCGCGGAGTGCCACGATGACGTGGCGAAGGGGACTTCCGTCCATGCCCCGGTCGGCGACGGCGAGTGCACCTCCTGCCACAATCCCCACGGTTCGGCCAACAAGAAACTCCTCGTCGCCGCGGGCGCGGCCCTCTGCAAGACCTGCCATGACGACATGGCGCAGGGGGCCACGGTCCACGCCCCGGTCGCGGACGGCGACTGTTCCTCCTGCCACAAGCCCCACGCGTCGGCGAACGAGAAGCTCCTCGTCGCCGTGGGCGCGGCCCTCTGCCAGAATTGTCATGACGACATGGCGCAGGGCGCCTCGGTGCACGCCCCGGTGAAGGAGGGCAAGTGCACCGCCTGCCACAACCCGCACGCCACGGCGGCCAAGAAGCTCCTCGTTGCGGCCGGCACCGCCCTCTGCGAGAAGTGCCATGCCGGCGGCACCGAGTTCAAGCGCAAGGTCACGCACGCGGCGATCGACGACTGCAGCGCGTGCCATCGCCCCCACTCCTCCGGGAACCCGCGCCTGTTCACGAAGAACTTCAAGCTCGACCGGCTCGCCCTCTTCGACCCGAAGGACGCCGAACTCTGCCAGGACTGCCACGACATCGGCGGGCTCACGAAGCTCCAGAGCGAGGACACCGGCTTCCGAATGGGGGCGCAGAACCTGCATGCGACGCACCTGCTCGGCGGCGGCACGCCGAACAAATACGGGATCGTCAAGAAGAAGGAAGGGCAGACCTGCTTCGCCTGCCACCTGCCGCACACGGCCGACCAGGCCAGGCTCCTGCGCACCGAGTACCAGTGCACGGGGACCTTCTGCTACACGATGCGCTTCGTCCCCAGCGAGAAGGGCGGCACCTGCGTCGTCGGCTGCCACAAGCCGCGCGTCTACTCCCGCGACGGGCAGGACCCGAGTTCCACCGCCGGCGCGGCGCCCACGGCGCAGCCGACCGCCCCGTAGCCCGCCCACTTCCCCCTGCCGGACGGCGCGGGCGCGTTGACAACGCCCGTGCCGTCCCCTAGATTTCTTCGAACCCCTCGAACCGGGAGGAGCTGAAGATGCTGCGTTGGAGCAACCATCGCCGACTGCTGACTCGCGCGCCGCGGAGCCGCGCCTCGTTCCCGCTGGTCGAGGTCGCGACGCCGAACCTGATGCGCGACCTCTTCCCCTACAAGGAGGTCTGCCGCGTCGACTTCGACCACCAGCAGGTGATGCTCGACCCGGCCGAGGACATGTTCGTCACGGACACCACCTTCCGCGACGGGCAGCAGGCGCGCCCCCCGTACACGCCCGAGCAGGTCGTGCACCTGTTCGGGCTGCTCTCGAAGCTCGGGGGCCCCAACGGCGTGGTCCGCATCTGCGAGTTCTTCCTCTACCGCGACGACGACCGCGAGGCGGTGCGCCGCTGCCAGGAGCTGGACCTGAAGTTCCCGCAGATCACCGGCTGGATCCGCGCGACGGCGAAGGACCTGCAGCTCGTGCGCGAGATGGGCTTGAAGGAAACGGGGATGCTGACCTCGGTCAGCGACTACCACATCTTCCTCAAGCTCGGCTGGGACCGCCGCAAGGCGCTGGAGAATTATCTGGCGGTCGTCAAGGAGGCGCTCGCGCTGGGCATCACGCCGCGCTGTCACTTCGAGGACCTGACCCGCGCCGACATCTACGGCTTCTGCGTGCCCTTTGCGATCGAGCTGATGAAGCTCTCCGAGGAGGCCCGCGTGCCGATCAAGATCCGCCTCTGCGACACCATGGGCTACGGCGTCCCCTACGACGGCGCCGCGCTGCCGCGCAGCGTCCAGAAGCTCGTGCGGGCGTTCATCGATGACGCCGGCGTCCCCGGCCCGCAGCTGGAGTGGCACGGGCACAACGACCTGCACAAGGTGCTCATCAACCCCACCACCGCCTGGCTCTACGGCTGCGCGGGCGCCAACGGCGCGCTGCTGGGCTTCGGCGAGCGCACCGGCAACACGCCGGTCGAGGCGCTCGTCATCGAGTACATCCAGCTGCGCGGCGACGCGAACGGCATCGACACGACGATCATCACCGACATCCGCAACTACTTCGAGCAGGAGCTCGGCGTCGTGATCCCGCCCAACTACCCGCTCGTCGGGCGCAACTTCAACGTCACGAGCGCCGGCATCCACGCCGACGGCCTGATCAAGAACGAGGAGATCTACAACATCTTCGACACGCTGCGCCTGCTCAAGCGACCGGTCGGCGTGACGATCACCGACAAGTCGGGGCTCGCCGGCATCGCGCACTGGGTCAACTCGCGGCTCACGGTCCCGGGCGGCAAGCGCCTCGAGAAGCAGCACCCGGGCATCCAGAAGATGTACAAGTGGGTGATGAAGCAGTTCGAGCAGGGGCGCACGACCTCGATCGCCGACGAGGAGATGGAGGCGCTCGCCAGCCAGTACCTCCCCGAGCTGTTCGTCTCCGAGTTCGACCGGCTCAAGAAGAAGGTCCTCGAGATGGCGCGCTCGATCGTGCGCGAGCTGCTGCGGCACGAGGAGATCGCCTCGATGGACCCGGCGCGCGCGGAGGTCGAGCTGCGCCGCTTCGTCGACGAGCACCCCTACGTGCAGTTCGCCTACCTGACGAACATCGAGGGGAAGAAGGTGACGCACAACGTGACGCAGCTCGCCGACAAGGGGAAGTTCGAGAAGATCGGGCTGCACCAGGACTTCTCCGACCGCGAGTGGTTCTCGCAGCCACTGGCCACCGGCGAGGTCTGCGCGACGGATTTCTACTCCTCCAAGATCACCGGGCGGCTGTGCATCACGGCGTCGGCGCCGGTCTGGCGCGGCGAGGAGATGGTCGGCGTGCTCGGCCTCGACTTCAAGTTCGAGGACATGGCGCGGCTGCACCCGGTCGAGGGCGCGCCCGCGCCGATCTACGTCGAGGAGGACTAGGCCGGGGTCCCGGGCTGGCCCGGGGCTGGCCCGGCCTCGTTCCAGTGCCGGGCCACGGCCCGGGGGCGCCTGTTCGCTTCCGTCTCGCCCTCGTGCCAATGCCCGCTGGGGCGGGGCGCTGTCGGGCGCGCGCTGAGTTGCGCGCTCGACCGCAGCCTGTCCGGCCCTGCGCTCGAAACGCATAACTCGCCCTTCGGGCCTGGCGCGACTTCGCCGCTGTCACCCCTTCAAGAACAGTCCCGGCAGCTTCGTGAACAGGGCCACGGCCCGGCACAGTCTTCGCTGCGGCGCGAAACGTGTCCGTGCGGCTGGCGTGCACGTGCTGCCCGAGTCAGCCGAGTGCGGATATTTTCGTCCTGGCAAGGCAGCGGGCACGGGCGCGCGGAGAGCAGCCCGGCCCGCAACGCCGCCAGGGCGGAAAGAGCCGCTCCCGGCTGACCCGGGCTAAT
>DATDCY010000020.1 GCA_036524115.1 bacterium
CGGCCGCTGAGGAAACCGGCACCCAACACCACGTCGTGGCCGGCGAAGGCCCGGCGGTAGCGCAGGTCCGATCCCAGCATGCGGTCCTCGTTGAACCCGTGGAAGAACTCCGTTCCGTCGCTCATGGACTCGAAGATGACAGCGTCGCGGTTGTTCGCCGTCCAGAGGGCGAAGTTCACCTGACCGCCGCCGGGCAGGAAGCCCTCGGCGGCGAACTGCGCGCGCAGGTGGTCCGCCGTGCTGCGATCGGCCTCGTCGTACTCCGGGTAGAGCCCCTCGCCGCGCCCGGCGCCCGTCCAGTAGAGTGCGAGCCCGGCGTTCCAGGCAGGGCTCGCACGGTAGTCGAGCTTCGCGGTGATCGCGTTGCGCTCCACCGCGTAGCCCGGCACGAGGCCGTCGGAACGCAGGCGGCTCGCCCAGATGCCGTAGCCGGTGGCGCCCACGCGGCCGGCCAGGCTGCCGCGCACGTCCGTCGTGTTGTCCTTGCCGGCGGACGCCGACACGGCGCCCGAGTTGCCCGGCTGCTGCGGCGCGTTCTTGGTGATGATGTTGATCACGCCGCCGAGCGCGGAGCCCCAGGTCGAGGACGCCGGGCCCTTGATGACCTCGATGCGCGCGATGTCGTCCACCGGCAGGAACGTCAGCTCGGGGAAGTTGTTGCCGAGGTTGCTCAGGCGGATTCCGTCGAGGAAGGCCGCGATCTGCGTGAACTGCGAGCCCTGGATGTAGGGCGAGAAGACGCTGCCGGGCATGCCGCGGTTCTCGACGGCGAGTCCCGTGACGGTCTCGAGCACCTCGGCCAGCGAGTGGGCCTGGAGCAGCTCGATGTCCGCGGCGGTAATCACCTGCACATTCTCGGCGATGCGGTTGATCGATTTGAGGCTGCGCGTCGTCGAGAGGACATGCAGTTCATCGGGGGTGAAGTAGATGCCGAGGAATGTCTGCTCGGCCTCCGTCACGGCGCCCAGCGGCGCCGCCTGCCCGAGAAGTCCGATGGCCAGAAGCGCCGCCGCGGTCCAGTTCGCCAATGATCTTCGCATGCCGCTCGTCCCCTCCCAACGCTGAAGTCCTATCAGGTTACCGCACCCGCGTTCCCGCCCGCAACCGCAAAGACTCGCAAGCCGCGAGGACCATTGCCATTTCTCCTCGGGGATGGTAGGAAAGTCCAATCCACGTTGTCCGGCCCGGCCGGTTTCGCTACTGCGGCGCGTCTTGGGGGTTGTGCACGCGGTGATCACAGGGCACATCCTGAAACGGCTCGTCCCGGGGGCGGTCTTCGCCCTTCTGCTCCTGGGCGCGGCCATTGCCCGTGCGGCACCAGCCGGCGGGATCCTCGTCGTCTGCGACACCGAGGTCGCGCCGTATCGCCTCCTCGAGGAGAGCTTCGCGAAGTCCAGCCGGCTCCCCGTCCGCGTCGTCGCGCCGGAGAAAGCCGGAGGCGACGACTTCGAAGCGCGTTTGCTGCGCGAGGGCGTGCGCGGCGTCCTCGCCGTCGGCATGCAGGCGCGCGCCGCGGCCGAGGGGCTGCGGGAGCTGCCGGTGCTTCTGGCGATGGTCCCCCACGTCGAGCCGTGGGTCGCCGAGCGGCCCAACCGCCTGGGGATCGAGATGGCGCTCTCGCCGCGGCGGCACCTGGAGACGATCCGCCGGGTCTTCCCCCGGGCGCGGCGGGTCGGCGTGATCTTCGACCCGGCGCAGACCGGGCCGTACGTGCGCGGGGCCGCGGCCGTGACCGGGCTGGGCCTGACGCTGGTCACACGGGAGATTGCGCGCCCGACCGACCTCTCCCGGGCCCTCGAGGAGCTGCGCGGGGAGGTGGACGTCATCTGGCTCCTCCCCGACCCGACGGTGCTGCAGGGGACGAATCTCAGCGTCCTGCTGCTGGCGTCGTTCGAGTCGCGCGTTCCGCTCTACGGGTTCGCACGGAAGTACGTCGAGCTGGGAGCAGTGGCGGCGGCGCACCTCGACCCGGAGGTGATGGGCGTCCAGGCCGCGGAAATGCTCGCGGCGTCCCTCGACCGCCCGCCGCAGCCCGCTGCCGCGCGCCTGCGGTACGCGACGGGCGCGGAGCTCGTGGTGAACCGGAAGGTCGCCCGCAAGATGGGCATCGACCTCGACCCGACCCTGCTGGAGGAGGCCGACGATGTCCTCCGCTAGGGGCGCTGGCCGCTTCAGCCGCAGAGTCTTCCTGCTGGTCGCCGGGGTGCTGCTCGCTCTCTCGGCGATCTTCACCGGGCACCTCGTGTACGTCCAGTGGAGCACGCTGGAGTCGGTGGCGGGCGACCGCAGCCGCGGGCTCGGGAGCCTGCTGGCGACCAGCGCGAGGGCCGCCGTCTACGCCGAGAACCCGGCGCTCGCCAAGGAGATGCTCTCGCTCGTCGTCGGCCGGCGGGACGTGCTCTCGGCGGCGGTCTTCGGCGCCGACGACAGGCCGATCGCCGCGGAGGGACGCACCCCGGCGCTGAAGGCGGCGTCGACGAACCTCGATGCGAACGAGCTGGCCATCGTGCGGCTCTTCGGGCCGGAGAGCTCCTGCGTGAACCACGAGCACCCGGAGATGGTCGAGGCCCTTTGTCCCGTCCTGCTCGAGGAGCGCGGCACGGTTGCGGCGGGCCTGTACTTCGAGGAGCGCGAGACCGCGCCGGGGCGCAGGTACATCGGCTTCGTCCGGGTCAGCGTCGATCGGGCTCCGCTGCGCCGCGGAATCGCGCTGCTCATCGCGCGCAGCCTCGGCCTGATGATGCTGGTCCTGCTGCTCGGGGGCTGGGCCGGGTACCGGCTCTCCCGGCGCGTCACCGAACCGCTCGAGCGCCTCACCAGCGCCGTGCGCGCCTTCGGCGCCGGCCAGGATGTCGGTGCGCTCGCCGGCATGCCCGACGACGAGATCGGGCGTCTCGCCGAGGCCTTCACCGCGATGACGCGCGACCTCGCCGCGCGCCAGCGCGAGAAGGAGGCGCTCGCGGAGCGGCTGCGCCACGCGCAGAAGATGGAGGTCGTGGGGGCGCTCGCCCAGGGGATCGCGCACGACTTCAAGAACATCCTCTCCACGCTCAAGATCGGCGTGCACCTCATCGAGAAGGGAGCGGAGCAGGATGCCCTCGTCCTCAAGTACACCAGCCGGATGGCGGGGACGCTCGAGCGGGCGCGCGAGCTGGTGGAGCGCCTGCTCGCCTTCAGCCGCACGCGGGAGCTGCGCGCGGGGGCGGTCGATCTCACGGCGCTGCTCGGGCGGCTGGCGCCGGCGATCCGGGCGGCGCTCGATGAGCAGGTGCGTCTGCAGCTCGATCCAGCCGCGTCCGTCGCGGTGGTCGAAGGCGACCCGGCGAGCCTGGAGCAGCTGCTGATGAACCTGGTCTACAACGCCCGCGACGCCATGCCCGCGGGCGGTACCCTCACCGTGCGCCTGTCGGTCCGCGAGGAGACGGGCAGGGCGCCGGCGGCACGCATCTCGGTCGCCGACACCGGCGTCGGGATGTCGCCGGAGGTGCACGCCCGGATCTTCGAGCCCTTCTTCACGACCAAGGGCTCCGGGGGCGGGACGGGGCTCGGATTGTCCATCGTCCGTGGTATCGTCGAGGAACACCGCGGCCGCATCGCGGTCGAGTCGGTGCCCGGCGTCGGGACGACGTTCCACGTCGACCTGCCGCTGGCGCTGGAGGTGGCTGCCGCCCACGCAGCGGGCTCTGGAGCCGGGGAGGGCGGGGCGTGAGCGCCGGGCCGAAGGGGGGACGGGGCGTGACCAGGCGGGTGCTCGTGGTCGACGACGAGGCGGAGTTCCGCGCGTTCGTCTGCGATGCGCTCGCGCTGGAGGGCTACGAGACCAGCGAGGCGGCCGACGGCGTCGAGGCGGTGCGCGCCTTCCGCGAGGCGCCCCCGGACGCCGTGCTCCTCGACCTGCAGATGCCGCGGCAGACCGGGCTGCCGACGCTGCGCGAGATGCGGGCCATCGCGCCGGAGGTGCCCGTGATCATGCTCTCCGGCCGCGGGGACATCGCGACGGCCGTCGAGGCGGTGAAGAGCGGCGCCTTCGACTATATCGAGAAGCCGCCGGACTTCGCGCGGATCAACCTGACGCTGCGACAGGCGCTCGAGAAGCGCCAGCTCGAGGGGGAGGTGCGGCGCATGAGCGCGGCGCTGGACACCTCCCTGGAGGGGCGCTTCGGGACGAGCCCCGCGATCCGTGGCGTGATCGCCCGCATGAAGCAGGTGGCGCCGACCGAGCTGTCGGTGATCATCCAGGGGGAGACGGGCACGGGCAAGACGTACGTGGCGCGCGCGATCCACGAGCTGAGCCGGCGCGCGGCCGGCCCGTTCGTCCGCGTCGACGTCAGCGTGATCCCGCCGTCGCTGGTCGAGAGCGAGCTGTTCGGCGCGCGCAAGGGCGCCTTCACCGGATCGGACCGCGACCGCGCCGGCCACGTCGCGGCGGCCGCAGGCGGCACGCTGTTCGTCGACGACATCGAGAACATCCCGCTCGAGATCCAGGCCAAGCTCCTGGACGTGCTCGAGACCAAGCGCGTCTTCCCCGTGGGCGGCGGCGAGCCGGTCGCGGTGGACTTCCGCCTGATGACGGCGACCAACCGCGACCTGCGCGCCTGCGTCGCGGCGCGCACCTTCCGCGAGGACCTGCTGTACCGCATCGGGGAGTTCGTCATCGACATCGCGCCCCTGCGCGAGCGGCCGGAGGACGTGCTGTTCTTCATGGACCTGTTCCTGGAGGAGGCCTGCGGCGAGCTGGGCCGGCAGATCCAGGGGTTCAGCGCCGCCGCGGCCGAGCTGCTCGTGACCCATGCCTGGCCCGGGAACGTGCGCGAGCTCAAGAACGTCGTCCGGCGCGCGGTGCTGACCGCCCCCGGCGACCTGGTGGAGACCGCGCAGATCGACCTGCTGGCGCGCGCCGTCGAGGATCGCCGCGAGGAGCGCGAGCGGGGGTCGCTCAAGGAGGCGGTCCGCGCTCTCGAGAAGCGGATGATCCGCAAGGCGCTCGAGGCCGCGGGCGGCAACAAGACCCGCGCGGCGGAGGTGCTCAAGCTGAGCTATCCGACGCTCCTCTCGAAGGTCAGGGAGCACGGCCTCGAACCATAAGAAGTTCTGATAGCCACCATAAACAATCTTTACTGTCTTCCCGGTGCCGTGGTGTGCCACGCCGCCGAATATTCGAGAAATCGGACGGTTCCGGCCCGGCAACCCTCTTGTCGATCATGGCGCGCTTCTTGCTCTCCGCCAACGCTGATCGGCCGGGTGCCGGGGAGGACACGATGCGAATGCTCACCGCGGCCGCTGGAGTTCCCGCCTCGGCGCCGGGAGCCGGCGGCCTTCCGGCGCCGGAGTCGCTCCTCAGGGCGGCTCCCGGCCGCGGCCCGCGCCGGGGCCGCATCCTCATCATGGATGACCACCAGATGGTCCGCGAGACGATGCGACGCCAGCTTGTGGTGCTGGGCTTCGAGGTCGCGGTCGCCGCCGAGGGGCGCGAGGCCGTCGCCCTCCACGAGCAGGCCCGCAGGGACGGGACGCCCTTCGACGCCGTCGTTCTGGACCTGCGGGTCGACGGCGGCTGGGGCGGCGAGGAGACGCTGGCGGAGCTGCGGCGGCTGAGCCCCGGGGTGAAGGCGATGATCTGCAGCGCCGCCCTGGCCGCGGCGCCCGACGCCTACCTGCGCAAGGGCTTCCGCGCGGTGCTCACCAAGCCCTACTCGATCGCCGAGCTGCAGCAGAAGCTCGAGACGACGCTGTTCGCGTAGACGGAAGAGCTAGGCCCGGCCCGCCTTCGGCGGCGTCGCGAGCTCCATCCCCGGCGCGTCGGCGGGGCGGGCGGCGAAGCCGTGCCGCGCGAAGAAGCGCTCCGTGCCGGGCGCGGCGATCACCCCGACGAACGCGCCCGGGGGCGCCGCCGAGCCGAGCTGCCCGAGCACCAGCTCCATGATCTTCGAGCCGATGCCCTTGCGCTGCAGCCGGGGCACCACCAGCACGTCCTGGATGTAGAACGTCAGCGCGCCGTCGCCGATCACGCGCGCGCAACCGACCGGCGTCTCGCCGTCGAGCAGCACCACCACGTCGAAGAAGTCGTCCCTCAGCGCGCGCGCCGCGATCGCGAAACCGAGGGGCGGCAGCCCCAGCTCCTCGCGGATGCGCAGGAACTCCTGCGGCATGATCGAACGGCCGATGTAGCTGATCTTTGCCATGTGGGGCTCCTTTCAGCGGGCCGGCTCCTCGATTTCCACGAGGGTGCCGGCGAAGTCCTTCGGGTGCAGGAAGAGCACCGGCGTGCCGTGCGCGCCGATGCGGGGCTTGCCGTCGCCGAGCACGCGCGCACCCTGTGCGGCGAGGGCGGCCGCGGCGGCGACGACGTCGGGGGCCTCGAGCGAGAGGTGATGGATGCCGCCGCCGGGGTTCTTCTCGAGGAACGAGGCGAGCGGCGAGTGCCCGCCCAGCGGCGTGACCAGCTCGATCTTCGTGTTCGGCAGGGCGACGAAGACGACGGTCACGCCGTGCTCGGGCAGCTCCTTCGCGTCCGAGACCGCGGCGCCCGGCAGGCGCGCGAACGCCGCCCGGGCGGCGGCCAGATCGGGGACCGCGATCGCCACGTGATTCAGCCGGCCCGGCGGGGAGGGCGGAGCCGCCGCTTCGCCCGCCGCCTCCCGCGCGCCGCAGACGAAGCGCTCGAGCAGGCGCCGGGCGCCGATGGT
>DATDCY010000021.1 GCA_036524115.1 bacterium
CTACGCGTATCTCGTGCGCCGCGGCTTCTCGGCGGCCGCGGCCCGCGCCGCCCTGTTCAACGACCGCGAAATCCTGTAAGATTCGCCGGTTAAACGAACCAGCAGAGGCGAGCACAGGGGGGAAGGCAACATGTCCGGGCACAGTAAATGGGCGACGATCAAGCACAAGAAGGCGGCGACCGATGCCAAGCGGGGCGCCGCGTTCACGAAGATCATCAAGGAGATGACGGTCGCGGCGCGCATCGGCGGCGGCGACCCGGACATGAACCCGCGGCTGCGGACGGTCCTCGAGAAGGCCAAGGCCGTGAACATGCCGGCGGACAACATCAAGCGCGCCATCCAGAAGGGCACCGGCGAGCTGCCCGGGCAGGTGATCGAGGAGGTCAGCTTCGAGGGGTATGGCCCGGGCGGGGTTGCGGTGATGGTGGAGACGGCGACCGACAACCGCAACCGCACCGTCGGTGACGTGCGGCACCTCTTCGACAAGTACGGCGGCAACCTCGGCCAGAACGGCTGCGTGGCGTGGATGTTCGACAAGAAGGGCGTCATCGAGGTCGACGCCGACAAGGCGAACGAGGACGCGCTGATGGAGCTGGTGCTCGAGGCGGGCGCCGACGACATGAAGCTCACGGAGGGCACCTTCGAGATCACGACCTCGCCGACCGCCTTCTACGCGGTGAAGCAGGCCCTCGACGACAAGGGAATCCCCGTGTCGCTGGCCGAGGTGAGCATGGTGCCCCAGACGACGGTGCACCTCGAGGGCAAGCAGGCGACGCAGATGCTCAAGCTCATGGACGCGCTCGAGGAGCACGACGACGTGCAGAAGGTCTCGGCCAACTTCGACATCGACGCATCGGTCATGGAGCAGGCGTCGTAGGGCGCCGCGGGGAGACGCGATGGACATCAGGGTGGACCCGCTGCCGCAGGGCAGCCGCGCGGCCGCGCCGAGCGACCCGGCGAAGCTCGGCTTCGGCAAGTACTTCGCGAGCAGGATGCTCTCCATCTCCTGGTCGGAGGGCACGGGCTGGCACGACGCGCACATCGGGCCGTACCAGCCGCTGGTGCTCGAGCCCTCGGCCGCGGTCTTCCACTACGGCCAGGAGATCTTCGAGGGGCTCAAGGCCTACCGCTGGGCGGACGGGGGCGTCAGGCTCTTCCGGCCCGAGATGAACGCGGCCCGCCTCAACCGCTCGGCCAGGCGCCTGTGCCTCCCGGAGCTGCCGCAGGAGGTGTTCCTCGACGGCATCGCGCAGCTCGTGCGCCTGGAGCGCGAGGCGGTCCCGGCGGCCGAAGGGACCTCGCTCTACATCCGGCCGACGCTCATCGCCGTCGACCGCTACCTGGGCGTCAAGCCGGCGACTGAGTGCCTCTTCTACGTGATCCTCTCGCCGGTGGGCGCCTACTACGCGGCCGGGTTCAACCCGGTGCGCATCCTCGTCGAGGACCAGTTCGTCCGCGCCGTGCCCGGCGGCACGGGCGAGGCGAAGACCGGCGGCAACTACGCCGCCTCGCTCGCCGCCGGCCGCAAGGCCAAGGAGCAGGGCTTCGAGCAGGTGCTCTGGCTCGACGCGATCCACCGCCGCTTCGTCGAGGAGGTGGGCGCGATGAACATCTTCTTCGTCGCGGGGAAGGACCGGCTGGTCACCCCGAAGCTCACCGGCTCGTTCCTGCCGGGCGTGACGCGCGACTCGGTGCTCGCGCTGGCGCCGACGCTCGGCTGCGCGGTCGAGGAGGGCACGGTGGCGATCGACGAGCTGCTCGCCGACGTGCGCGCGGGGCGCGTCACGGAGGTCTTCGGGACGGGGACCGCGGCGGTGGTCTCGCCCGTCGGCGTGCTCGGCTACAAGGGCGAGGAGGTCGTCGTCGGCGGCGGGGGCGTCGGCCCGGTGACGCGGCGGCTCTACGACACGCTCACCGGCATCCAGTGCGGGCGCCAGCCGGATCCGTTCGGGTGGGTGCGGCGGGTGGCGTGACCGCTCCCGCCCCGGCCGGCCGCGGGGCGCGCGTCCTCGGCATCGACCCGGGACTCGCGGCCACCGGCTGGGCGGTGCTGGACGCCGCCCCCGCGAAGCCCCGCGTCGTCGCCTGCGGCACCATCCGCACCTGCGCGGCCGACGAGGCC
>DATDCY010000022.1 GCA_036524115.1 bacterium
GCTGATCGGGCTGAACATCGCCACGGCCATCGTGGAGCAGGTGGGCCGCGGCGGCTTCCGCTCGCTCTCGGCGGAGCAGCGGCGCCAGCTCGGCGTCAACTCCTGCGATGTCTCCCCGCGCTACGCGGACGTGCTGCACCGGCTCACGGGAAGGCCCCTCGGTTCCGCGGCCTTCGCCAACTTCTGCGAGGCGCAGATCGTCTGGGACGCCGCCATGGCCCGCACGATCGCCGACTTCCTGCGCGCGCGGCCGGACCACGTGGTGCTCGTCTTCTGCGGCAGCTTCCACGCGTGGCGGCACGGCATCCCGGGGCGGCTCGCCACGATCACGGACGTCCCGGTGAAGATCATCCTTCCCTCGGGGGACGACAGCCAGCAGCGCTACGACATCCTCCGGGAGGACGCGGACTACATCTGGTGGAACCAGTAGCGGGGCGGTCGCCTTCGCTTTGCAGCCTCGACGCCGGCTAGCGGCGCTGGACGCGCAGCACGTCCGCGCCCCGAACCGGCCCGCCGCCCTGGGCGGGCAGGAGGTTGCCGCGCAGTTCGAGGAGCACGCAGGCGCGGTCGGCCGCGCCGCCGATCGCCGCGGCCAGGGCCTGGCGGTCGACGTGCAGCACGAGGTCGGTGTAGCCGTCCGACCCGGTCGTCGTGCAGCTGCCGCAGGAGTCCTTGCGGCCTTCGAACGGCGCGGCGACGTCCTCGTACGACCAGCGCACGGGCGGCACGCCGGCGACGGTGAGGGTCGCCGGGTCGATGGCGGCGACGTCGAACGCCGGGCCCCCGAGGACGGCGACGGGGAGCAGCCCCTGGCTGCCGACGAGGAACGGGTTCGGGCACGACCCCGGCTTGACGTCGAGCGCGACCTCGAGCGCGACTTCGGTGCGGACCTTCTCGCGCATCGCCGCGACGTAGGCCGTGAAGTCCGGGACCATGACCACGAAGCCGTCCGCGGGCGGGGCCGACGCCGGCTGCGGCCAGACGAGCCGCTCGAGGAAGGCGAGGTCGGCCTCCCCGACGCCAAGCGCGTTGAGGGCGTCGAGGCCGGCCGCGACCGCGGCGTCGCGGGCCGCGAAGGGGTCGGTGCCGATCGTGGTGCTGTGCCGGCCGTCGGTGGAGATGTCGATGACCCACCGCGCCGCGGGGTCGCGGAACTGGCCGAAGCAGGCTTCGATGGCGGCGACCATGTCGGTGCGGTGATTCAGCGGCCAGGGGACGGGCGGGATGGCGCGCACGGCCGCCGCGAGGCCGAGGGCGTCCGCCTCGCCGGAGACCACGGTCGCGGGGACCTCGACCGCGGCGCCCCACATGAAGACGACCACCGAGACGGTGACGGAGCCGTCACGCGGTACGACGGCCGGGTCCTCGACGGCGCGCGCCAGCCCCTCGAGCTGGAGCGCGAACTGGTCCGGCGCGATGCTGCCCGAGCCGTCCAGCGCCGCGCACAGCTCAACGGCGGCCGCCGCCGGCGCGGCCGGCCGGAGGAGCGCCGCGGCCAGCGCGAGCGCGCCGAGCGTCGCAGCCGGCCTCACGGGCGTCACTCCCCGAAGGTGAGTTTGCGCTCGAGGTCCATGGAGCGCGTGATCGTGGCCGCCTGCTCCATGGCGATTTGCCCGGCCTGGACCAGTTCGATGAGGTGCTGATCGAGCGTCTGCATCTGGTACTGCGTGCGGCCCTTCTCGATGTGCCGCTCGATCTCGTCGAGCTTGCCCTCGCGGATGCAGGCCTGGATCGTGGTCGTGGCGCGCATGATCTCGACGACCGGGATGATCATCTCACCCGTCTTGTCCTTGATCAGCCGCAACGAGACCGTCGCGACGATGATGTCGGCGAGCCGCTGGCGCATGACCGCCTGCGCCTCGGGCGGGAAGAAGCCGATGAGGCGGCTGACCGTCGAGACGGCGCCCTGCGTGTGGAGCGTCGAGAGCACGAGGTGCCCGGTCTCGGCCGCGCGGATGCACCCCTCGATCGTCTCGAGGTCGCGCATCTCGCCGACCATGATGATGTCCGGGTCCATGCGCATGGCGGTGCGCAGCGCGGGGCCGAAGCCCAGCGTGTCGATGCCGACCTCGCGCTGGACGATGCAGCTCTTGCCCGAGCGGAAGAGGAACTCGATCGGGTCCTCGATCGTCACGATGTTGTAGGTGCACGTGTCGTTGATGTGCCGCAGCATCGAGGCAAGCGTCGTCGACTTGCCGTTGCCCGTCGGGCCGGTGACCAGGACCAGGCCGTTGGGGGCGCGGGCGATGTCGGCGAGCACCGGCGGCAGGCGCAGGTCCTGGAAGGTGCCGACCTGCGGCGGGATCACGCGCATGACGATGCCGAAGGCGCCGCGCTGGCGGAAGATGCTCACCCGGAAGCGCCCGCCGTCGGGGAGCGAGTACGAGGCGTCCAGCTCGCGCAGCCCCTCGGGGAAGGCGCGGCCGTTGTGCTGCATGATGGTATTGACGATGAACTCGGTGTCGGCGGCGGTCAGGGCCGGCAGCCGGGCGCGCACGAGCTGGCCGCGCACGCGGAAGAACGGCGGGTTCTCCACCTCGAAGTGGACGTCGGAGACCTTCTTCTCGAAGGCGATCCCGAGGATCTGGAGCAGCAGGTTCATGTCCATCGTCTGACCCCTTGCCTGTTGTGCCGCCGCCGTCGCGCGCCGCGCTACGGCGCGGCCTTCTCCGCCCGCCTGCGATAGAGGATGCGCTCGAGGGCCAGCCCGGCCTGCCCCGCGAGGGTCTCGATCAGCTCGAGGTCGACCGGGCCCGGCTCGCGCTGCCCGAAGTCGGCGTACGTCACGGAGACGGTCGTGCCCGCCGCGCGCAGCGGCACGAGCAACGCTGCCGGGTGGCGCGGGGCGCCCACGCGGGCGTGGAGCGCCCGCAGCGAGCCGTCCGCCGCGATGTCGGCGAGCCCGCAGCGTCCCCCGTCGATGGCCCCGGCGAGCAGCGGCGAGTCCGCGGCGGCGATGCGCAGCGGCGGGCCCTCCAGCGGCAGGGGCTCGCGGCCCGCGCCGCGCGCAAACCCGATCCCGCGCTCGGCGTGCAGCTCGCGGCCGCGCACGACGAGGGTCAGCGCACGTTCCCAGGTGCCGGCAACGCTGCGCAGCACGCTCAGCGCGACCGAGGAGCCGTCGTTGAAATCGCGCAGCGCCGTCAGCGAGTCCCTCAGGCGCGAGAGCGCCCAGGGGACCTGCGAGCGGACGTGGGCCCGCAGCTGTCCCGGAAAGACCGCCAGGAAGCCCTCGAGGCCGTCGATGAGCGCGGCCGGCGGCGTCTCCCGGGGCGGCCTGGCGAAGACCGCCACGACCCCCTCGGAGGGGGCGGCCGGGAGGAACGGGCCCCCGGGGGCGGCGAGCTGGACGCTGCACAGCCCAGGCCGCGCCTCCTGCTGGCGGCGGCGCAGGTTCGCGAGGGCCCGCGGGGCGAAGCGCGGGTCGGCGCTCACCGGGGCGTCGATCAGAAGCACCGGCACCCCGCCCTTGGCGAGGCACTGGGCGACGACCGGCTCGATATCGCCCTCTTCGCTCGTCGAGAAGACGTGGATCCCCTCGGCGCGGCACGCCGCCGACAGGCAGTGGGCGAGCAGGCCGTCGGCGCCGTAGAGGACGACCGAAAGCGCCGGCGGCGTCGCCGCGCGCGGCCGCGCGGGC
>DATDCY010000023.1 GCA_036524115.1 bacterium
GGCGGCGCCCAGGAAGCGGTGGCCGTCCGCGCGGAGCCCGGGCAGCGTCGCGAAGAGCGTCCCGGGGCGCACCGCCCGGGAGTCGGTGACCACGTCGCCGATCGGCGTGGACGCATCGCCGCGCACCAGCCGCGTCCCCGCGGCCGCCGCCACCAGCTCGCCGAGCGCGATCACCCGCCGGCCCCCGCGGCGCCCGTGCTCACGACGAGCACGCCCTCCGGGTCCTCCGGCGGGACGTTGAGGTAGCGCAGCGTCCTCTGCACCACGCGCTGGAACACCGGCGCCGAGACGCTGCCGCCGTAGATCGCGCCGTGGGGCTCGTCGACCATGACGAGCACCACCAGGCGCGGGTCGCGCGCCGGCGCGACGCCGATGAACGAGGCGAGGAACTTGCTGCCGGAGTAGGTGCGCAGCGCCGGGTCGTACTTCTGGGCGGTCCCGGTCTTGCCGCCGACCGTGTAGCCGGGGACCGCTGCCGCCTTGCCGGTCCCCTCCTCGACGACCTTCACGAGGATATCGACCACCTGGCGGCTCGTCTCGGGCGAGATCACCCGGCGCACCTCCTGAGGGTCGTAGCGCTTGATGACCGTCCCCTCCGGGCTGACCAGCTCCCGCGCCACGCGCGGCCGGTGCAGCACGCCGCCGTTGACCGCCGCGGCGAACGCTGCGGTGATCTGCAGCGGCGTCACCGAGATCTCCTGGCCGATGGCGACGGAGGCGATCGAGCGGCCCGACCACTGCGACGGCGGGCGCAGCAGGCCCGAGGCCTCGCCGGGCAGGTCGACGCCGGTCTTCGCGCCGAACCCGAAGGCCTTGAGGTAGCGGTGGTAGTTCTCCGCGCCGAGGCGCATCGCGATCTTCGTGGAGCCGATGTTGCTGCTTTTGGCGATCACGCCCTCGACCGTGAGCGCGCCGTAGGGGTGAACGTCGTGGAGCGTGCCGCCCTGAAAGGGCATCGCGCCGTTCTCGCAGAAGAACACGGTGTCGCGGGTGACCGCCTTCTCGTCGAGCGCCGCGGAGAGCAGGAAGGTCTTCATGATCGAGCCGGGCTCGAGCGCGTCGGCGATGGCGCGGTTGCGCATCGCGTCCTGGCTGCAGCTGCCCGGCTCGTTGGGGTTGAAGAAGGGGACGTTCGCCATGGCCAGCACTTCGCCGCTGCGCGGCTCGAGCACGACGATGCTGCCGCCCGCGGCGCCCGCCTCCTCGACGCCGCGCGCCAGCTCCTCCTGGGCGATGAACTGGATCACCGCATCGATGCTCAGGTTCAGCTCGTCGCCCTCGCGCAACGCATCCATGGGCGGCCCGGAGACGAGCAGGTCCTTGCCGCGGGCGTCGCGCTCGACCGCGAAGACGAACGCGTCGCGCCAGAGGTCCTGCTCGTAGCCCAGCTCGATCCCGGCGAGCCCCTTGTTGTCGAGGCCCGCGAAACCGAGCACGTGCGCGCCGAACTCGCGCTGCGGGTAGAAGCGGCGGTTCTCCTTGAGAAAGCCGACGCCCGACCACTTGCGCGCCGCCACGCGCTCGGAGACCGCCGGCGAGACGCGCCGCTCCAGCCAGACGAAGGACTTCTTCTTCGCCAGCTCCCTCGCGTACCGCGACACGTCGCCGCCGGTCTCCGCGGCGAGCTGGCGGGCGACCCCGCTCTTGTCCGTGACCTGCGGGGGGACGCCGAAGATCGAGTCGACCTCGACGTCGACCGCGAGCTGGCGTCCGGCGCGGTCGGCGATCACGCCGCGCTTGGGGAGGAACTGGATCTCGTCGGTGATCTGCTCGGCCGCGGCCTTCTCGAGCCTGCGGTGGCCGGTCACCTGGAGCGAGAAGAGCCTCCCGACGATCGCCACCGCGGCCACGACGAGGAACCCCGTGACGAGGAGGATCCGGTTGCGGACCAGGCGCCGCAGCTGCGCTTCCACCGCCGTCCGCTACTCCCGCGCGGCCACCGCGAGCGCGCCCGCGGTGCCCTGCGCCTGCGCGAGGGCCGACGACTGCGCGCCGCCGCGCACGACGATGACCTGGGCGGCCGCGGGAAAGACCATCCCGTGGCGCTCGATGGCCTCGCGCTGCACCGTCGCCAGCTCCTGCAGGCTGGCCAGCTCGACCGCGAGCCTCCCCTGCTCCGCCCGCACCTCGCGGTAGCGGTTCTGCAGCCGGTCGATGTCGTAGCCGAGGCGGATCACCTGGAGGCCCTGCGTCACGTAGAGCAGGAGGCTCCCGAGGAGCAGCAGCGTGGCCGCCGCCCAGGCGGCGACCGTCCCGCGGCGGGCGCGCGGGCGCTCGCGCTGGATCCCGGCGTTGCGGATCTCGTTCCCGCACCACTCGCGCGGCAGCGCACGCGGCATGTCGTCTCTCCCTACGCGGCGCGGGCGATCGCCCGCAGGCGCGCCGAGCGGGCGCGCGGGTTGCGCCGGAGCTCGTCCGCGGCGGGACGGGCCGGCTTCTTCGTGAGCAGCGCGAACGCCGCGGGTGCCTCGCCGTGCCCGCGGTGCGACCAGGAACGGAAGGCCTGCTTGACGACGCGGTCCTCGAGCGAGTGGTACGCGATGACGCAGGCGCGCCCGCCCGGCGCCAGCACGTCGCGGAGCGCCGCGAGCGCCGACGCCAGCTCCTCGAGCTCGCGGTTCACGGCGATGCGCAGCGCCTGGAAGGTGCGCGTCGCGGGGTGGATGCGCCCGCCGCGCGGGCCGCGGCCGCCGACGGCCGACGCGACCGCCGACGCCAGCCG
>DATDCY010000024.1 GCA_036524115.1 bacterium
CGCCGGAGGCCGCGCCCGAGGCCCAGCCCGGGCCTCCGCCCGAGGTGGCCCCCGAGGCAACGCCGGAGCCGCCCGAGGCCGCGCCCGAGGCAACGCCGGAAGACGAACCCGGGGACGAACCCGGCGAGGAGATGAACGAGGGCGAGTAGGGCCCCGCGGGCCTGCGCGGCGGGGGTGCTACAATGCCCCCGTAATGGTACTGCTTCCGCTTCGCACCGTCTCCCTCGCTTCCGACTTGGCCCCGCCGGCGCTCGTGCCGCGGCTGCGCCTGGCAATCGGCGAGGGGCCCGGGCAGCCCTTTTCGGGCTCGGTGACCGACGCCGGCTTCGTGATCACGCGCCTGCGCGAGTTCCGCAGCACCGCCATGCCCGTGCTCCGCGGGCAGATCGCCCCGGCGCCGGGCGGAGGGGCGGCAGTGCGCCTGCGCCTCGCGCCGGCGCGCATCGTCGTCGTCTTCATGGTCATCTGGCTCGGCTTTCTCGGCGCGGTCGCGGCCCTCGTCGTCGCGTCGCACGCCCTGGACGCGCGGCGCAGCCTCCTGTGGCTGCTGGCGCCGGGCGGGCTCGCCGCGCTCTCCTGGCACGTGATGGGCTCGGTCTTCGCGGCCGACGCGCGCTGGGCCCTCGAGCACCTGCTCGAGCGGCTGCCGGCCCTGCGGCCCGAAACCCCGGCGGAGGTCGCGGGAACCTGTCGCGAAAACCCGCATCTATAGCAAAGACAAGGGAATGGTGCGATGATATCGGGTTATTGGCGGCAATGGAAAAAGGAGAACCGATGTCCCTCAGAAGGAAGTCCGTTTGGGCGGGCCTGCTCACGGCGGCGGCCCTGGCGCTGTTCCTCCGGGCGGCCCCCCTGCCCGCCTTCCCCCCGTCGGGAAGCCGCGGCCAGGGGCAGAGCGGCCCGCACGCGGCGCTGGGAAACCAGAGCATCGCCGGACAGGCGCTCACATACATCGACGCGTTCTACGTGGACCCCAGGCGCATCGTCCCGGCGACGATGCTCGAGAGCGCCTTCCGCGCCATCGAGGGCCAGTCCCCCGAGATCATCGTCGACCTCGCCGCTGACAAGCACTCGGTCACGGTGCGCGCGCGCGGCTTCGACAGGACGTTCGACGTTGCCGGCGTGCAGAGCCTGGCAGGGGTGGCGCGGACGCTGGACGACATCGTGGACTTCGCCGCCGAGCGCCTGGGCGCGGACATCGACAAGACCACGCTGACCTACATGGCCGTCAACGGCGCCCTGCGGGCGCTCGACCCGCACACGAACGTCTTCAGCATGAAGCATTTCAAGGAATTCAAGACCTCGACGAGCGGCACCTTCGGCGGGATCGGCTTCACCTTCAACGTGGTCGACGGCGAGATCACGATCGTCTCCCCGATCCCCGACACGCCCGCCAGCCGCGCCGGCCTCCAGAGCGGGGACCGCATCCTCTTCATCGACGGGGTGCCGACGACGAACATGTCCTCCGACGGGGCGGTCGGACGGATGCGCGGCGAGCCGGGGACCCCGGTGACGCTGACCATCGCGCGCGAGGGCTGGACCGAGGCGCGCGACTTCCCGATCATCCGCGAGATCATCCGGATCGTCAGCGTCGAGAGCCGCACGCTGGACGGCGCGGGCGAGGCCCCCGTGATCTACGCCCGCGTCAAGAACTTCCAGACGGACACGAGCGCGGAGCTGGCGAACGCCATCCGCAAGCTCGAGAAGCCCGGAACCGCCGGCGTCATCCTCGACCTGCGCGACAACCCGGGCGGGCTGCTCGACGAGGCCGTCAAGCTGGCCGACGGCTTCCTCGACGAGGGGGCCATCGTCTCCACGCGCAACCGCTCCGGCCGCGGGAAGGTCGACTCGGCCGGCAACTCCGACCAGCCCTTCACCCGCCTGCCGCTGGTCGTCCTGGTCAACCGCGGCAGCGCCTCGGCCTCCGAGATCGTCGCCGCGGCCCTCCAGGACCGCCGGGCGCTGCTCGTCGGCGAGCGCACGTTCGGCAAGGGCTCGGTCCAGCAGGCGTTCCCGCTGAGCGACGGCGGCGGCACGCTGATCACCGTGGCCCAGTACCTGACCCCCGGCGACGTGAGCATCCAGTCCATCGGCGTCGAGCCGGACATCGAGCTGCACCCCGTGCTCGTCGGCGCCGAGCGGCTGCAGTTCTCGGCGGTCAAGGACCACCGCAACGAGGCGAGCCTGGAGAACGCCTTCTCCGACTGGGGCAACGCCCAGCGGCAGGCCGTGGCCACGGTGCCCTTCCTGCGCACCGAGGACGCCTCGCACGAGGACCAGATGCGCGAGCAGAAGCGCGAGCCGGGCGAGAAGGAGAAGGCGGCGAAGCTGGCCGGGGAGTTCGAGGTCCGCCTCGCGCGGCGCATCCTCGGTGCCGCCAAGGGCGTCCCCGCCGCCGCCACCCGCACGGGCCTGCTCGCCATCGCCACCGGGATCGCCGCGACGGCGACCGCCGAGGAGGATGCGAAGATCGGCGCCGCGTTCACCGCGCGCTCGGTCGACTGGACGGCGCCCGCCGCCGGGGCCGGCCCCGCGACCGCCTCGCTCGCCGCGACGCTCCCGCAGGGCCAGCTGCTCAAGGCCGGCGAGAAGGCCGCCATCACCATCGCCGTCACCAACAAGGGGACCACGACCCTGCGGCGGGTGTGGGGCCGCACGGAGTCGGCGAACCCGATCCTGGGCAACCTCGACTTCGCCTTCGGCGCGCTCGCGCCCGGCGAGACCCGGGAGTGGACCGCGAAGCTGACCGTGCCCGGGGCCGTGGAGGAGCGCTGGGATGCGGTGTCGCTCAAGGTCAAGAGCGGCGAAGCCGACCTGGCGACGATCGAGGGCGGGAGCGTCCAGACCGCGCCGCGGCCCGCGCCGGAGTACGCCTACCGCTACACGCTCGCGGACGAGAACCTCACGGACAAGGCGAAGTCCGGCGACGGGCGGCTCGAGGAGGGCGAGCGCGCCCGCCTGAGCGTCGAGATCACCGACCGCGGCGCGGCCAGCCCCCTGCTGGAGACCAACCTCAGCGCCGACGAGAAGGAGGAACTCTACCTCGAGGCCGCGCGCGCCAAGATCGAGAAGCTCGCCGCGGGCGGCGCCGCGAAGGCAGACTTCTCCTTCAAGGTCGTGCGCCCGCTCGAGGACGGCCACGTGAAGGTCGGTCTGACCTTCTCCGACCGCGGCGCGGGCGGCTTCTTCGCCGACACGCTGGACATCCCGACGGCGGCGCCCTACAAGCCCGCCGAGGCGCGGGTGCCCCCGCAGATCTCGCTTGCGACACCGGCGCCGCTGGTGACCGACGCCGCAGAGGTCACCCTCTCGTTGAACGCGACGGACGACGGCGGCGTGAAGGATCTCGTGCTCTACCGCGGCGAGAAGAAGCTCTCGTACCAGCGCAACCGGGAGGGCGGAACGCGCTACCCGGTGACGGTCACGGTGCCGCTCGAGGGCGGCTCGAACCGCATCGCGGTCGTCGTGCGCGACGAGAAGGACATCCCGGCCCAGAAGGTGATCTACGTCTTCCGGCGGGGGGCGCAGGCCGAGGTGGCCGCGACGCCCGCGCCCGGCTCGCCCCAGCCGTAGGTCGCGGCGCGGGCTCCCGCGAGCCCGGGCTGCTGAGGAGGCCCCGGCGCTCCCAGCGGCTCGGGCAGCCGATTCGAATTCTGCCCTCGTGGAACGCCTCAGGACGCTGCCCACCGGTCCCGGCAGCCCGGTGCCGATCCGTTGGGAGCGCTGGTTGACACAGGGCGGAGCCTCAGGTATACCTACCGTTAGGTATAGCACCGGGAGGCAGGAGCATGACGGGAAACGCAAGGCGGGGCGGAGGCAGCGAGGGCTGCGACGTCTGCGCCCGCGAGCGGCTGCTCCGGGAGGCGGCCGAGCTGTTCAGCCGCAAGGGCTACGCCGCGACCTCCGTCGGCGAGATCGTCGCCGCGGCGGGCGTCACCAAGCCCGTGCTCTACTACCACTTCGAGAGCAAGGACGGGCTCTATCGCGCCCTCCTGGAGGAGGCGGTGGGACGGCTGCGGCCCGCGGTCGCGGCGTCGCTCCGCGGCGACGGCACGAGCGCGGCGCAGCGCATCCGGACGCTCTGCAACGCGATCGTCGAGAGCGCGGGCGCGAACCTGAGCACCGTCCGGCTCATGCGGGCGCTCCACTACGCCCCGCCCCAGGACGCGCCGGAGATCGATCTCTGGGAGTTCCCCCTGACCATCACGGCCACGCTCGAGCGGATCGTCCGGGAGGGCGTCCGCAGCGGGGAGTTCTCGCCGATCCCCCCGGGCGACCTCGTCTGGACCATCCTGGGGCTCATCAACGTCTACGTCGACTCCAACCTGCTGCAGCCGGACATCGCCCTGCGCCTGGAGGGTTTCCGCTCGGCGCTCGATCTCGCCCTCGCCGGCGCCGCCGCGCGCCGCACACACCAAGGAGGCCGTTGAAGACCATGGACGTCCGCACAGACATGCGCGCGCTGCGCCTCGCGACCGGGGCGCTTGTCGTCTTCGCCCTCGCCGGGTGCGGAAAGGGCGCGCCGCCGCCCGCGGCGAAGGAGGCCGCCTCCGCCCTGATCGCCGTCGACACGATCGCGGTCGCCCCCGCCGAGCTCGTCGAGGAGGTCGCGGTCGTCGGCACGCTGGTGCCGCGCGCCCAGGCCGAGATCAAGTCGGACATCCCCGGCCGCATCGTCGAGATCCCCGTCCGCGAGTGGGTGCGCGTGCGCCGCGGCGACCCGCTCGCCCGCGTCGACACCCGCGAGGTCGACTCGCAGATCGCCAAGGCCCGCACGGCCATCGAGCTGGCGAAGGCCAACCTGGCAGCGGCGGAGGCCGGGCGCGCCGAGGCCGACGTCGCGGCCGAGCAGGCGCGCCGCGAGCTCGAGCGGCTGCGCGGGCTCAAGGACGCGGGACTGGCGACGCAGCAGTCGCTCGACGACGCCGGCTCC
>DATDCY010000025.1 GCA_036524115.1 bacterium
CGGCCCCGCCCCGCGCCGGAGCTCGTGCCGACGGGCGAGGCCCTCGGGCGCGCGACGGCGGCCGCGGTCGCGGCGCTCCACCCCGCGCCCTTCTACCACTCCTCCGCGATGGACGGCATCGCCGTCGCCGCCGAGCGCACGTTCGCGGCGAGCGAGAGCGCCCCGGTGCGCCTGCGCGTGCCGCAGGAAGCGGCCTGGGTGGACACCGGTGACCCGATTCCCGAGGGGTGCACGGCGGTCGTTCCCTCGGAGGAGCTGCACTGGCGCGAGGACGGCGCCGTCGAGATCCACGCCCCCTCGGCGCCCTGGGAGCACGTCCGCGTCACCGGCCAGGAGATCGCCACCGGCGAGATGGTGCTTCCGGCGGGCTGGCGGATCGGCCCGGCCGACCTCGGGTCGCTGCTGGCCGCGGGCGTGCTCGCCGTGCCGGTCGCACCGCGCCCGCGCGTGCTCGTCATCCCCACCGGCACCGAGCTGATCCGGCCGGGCGAGCCGCTCGAGCTCGGCAAGGTCGTCGAATTCAACTCGGCGGTCGCCGCCGGGATGGTCCGCGAGGCCGGCGGGGAGGCCACGGTCGGCGAGCCGGTACCGGACGACCTCGAGCGGCTGCGCGCCGCGGTCCGCGCCGCGGCCGCGGTGTTCGACGTCGTCGTCGTCCTCGCGGGATCATCCGCGGGATCGGAGGACTTCACGCCCCGCGCCATCGAGCTGGAGGGCGAGCTGGTCGCGCACGGCATCAACATCGCGCCCGGGAAGCCGACCGCGCTCGGGCTCGTCGGGGGGACGCCGGTGATCGGCCTCCCAGGCTTCCCCGTGGCGGCGATAGTCGCGGCGCGGCTGTTCCTCGCGCCGCTGGTGCGCCTGGTCCTCGGCCTGCCCGAGGCGCCGCCGCCGCTTCTGCCGGCGATGCTCCCGCGCGCGCTGCCCTCGCGGCTGGACACGCGCGAGTTCGTGCGCGTGCGCCTCGGCCGCGTCGGCGAGCGCACCTTCGCCTACCCGCTGCCGCGCGGGTCCGCGGCGATCGTCTCCTGGACGAAGGCGCAGGGCCTGGTCGTGATCCCCGAAGCGGTCGAGGGGCTGGAGGCGGGCGCCGCCGTGGACGTCGAGATCCTCCGGGAGATGCCGGACCTCGGGCGCACCGTCGTGCTCATCGGCAGCCACGATCTGCTCATCGACGTGCTGGAGGACGAGCTGCGCGCTCGCGGCGTGACGCTGCTGGCCTCGGCGACGGGGAGCCTCGGGGGGCTGCTGGCGCTGCGCGACGGGACCGCGCACCTGGCGACCTCGCACCTGCTGGACCCGGAGAGCGGGACGTACAACCGCGCCTACATCGCCAGGCACCTCGCGGGACGCGCGATCCGGCAGGTCGGCCTCGTGTGGCGACAGCAGGGGCTCATCGTCGCGGGCGGCAACCCGAAGGGAATCGGCGGGTGGGCGGACCTGGCGCGGCCCGACGTCGCCTTCGTCAACCGGCAGCGCGGGTCGGGCTCGCGCGTGCTCCTCGACTACCGCCTGGCGCAGGCCGGCGTGGCGCCCGCGTCCGTGCGCGGATACCGGCGCGAGGAGTACACGCACTGGGCGGTGGCGATGGCCGTGCAGAGCGGGCTCGCGGACTGCGGGCTCGGCATCCGCTCCGCGGCCGTCGCGCTGGGGCTGGATTTCGTGCCGCTCGAGGAGGAGGAATTCGACCTGCTCATCCCCGAGGAGCACCTCGATCTGCCCGCGTTGCGCG
>DATDCY010000026.1 GCA_036524115.1 bacterium
CCGTCGTGGCGGGGCCGGGCGCCTTCGCGGCGGAACGGGCGAACGCCTGCGGCGCGGGCGCCGCGGCGTCCGCGAGCGAACGCACGGAGGTGTTGCGCGTCGACGCCGCGAAGGTCGACCGGGTCCTCGACCTGGCCAGCGAGCTGGTCATCGGCCGCTCGATGCTCGAGCAGGTGGCCCGCGAAGCGGCCGCCGGCGTGACGGGTCCGGACCTCGCGGAGCGGCTGGCGGCTGCGAGCGCGGCGATGGACCGCGCGCTCGGGGACCTGCAGCGCAGCGCGCTGCGGATGCGGATGGTGCCGCTGCGCTACGTCTTCAAGAAGTTCCCGCGCGTGGTGCGCGATCTGGCCCACCAGCTCGGGAAGCGCGCCCACCTCGCGATCGAGGGCCAGGAGACCGAGCTGGACAAGGGGATCGTGGACCAGCTCTTCGAGCCGCTGACGCACCTCGTGCGCAACATGGTCGGCCACGGCGTGGAAGGCCCCGCGGAGCGCGCGACGGCGGGGAAGCCGGCGGAGGGGCTGATCACGATGCGGGCCTACCAGGAGGGCGCGCACATCGTGATCGAGGTCGGCGACGACGGGCGCGGGATCGACAGCGGGAGGCTCGTGGCGCGGGCGCTCGAGCGGGGCCTCCTGGACGAGGCCGCGGCGGCGGCGCTGCCGGAGGAGGAGCGGCTGCGGCTGGTCTTCGCCTCCGGCGTCAGCACCGCCGACCGGATCACCGAGACCTCGGGACGCGGCGTCGGGATGGACGCGGTGAAGAGCGCCCTGGAAGCCGTGAAGGGGACGGTGGAGATCGAGTCGCGCCCCGGGCGCGGCACCCGGTTCCGGCTGCGCCTGCCCCTGACGCTCGCGGTGGTGCGCACGCTGCTGTTCGACGCCGGCGGGCGGCTCTACGCGCTGCCGGTGGCGGCGATCGCGGAGGTCGCGCGCATCCGCCCGGGCGAGTTGACGAGCGTCGACGGCCGCCCCTGCCTGCGGCTGCGCGAGCAGGTCGTCTCGGTGGTCGAGCTCGGCGGCCTGCTCGGCGGCGCGCGCGGCGGCGCGGGGCGCTATGTGCTGGTGCTGGCCCTGCGCGGCCGGCGCGTCGGACTGCTCGTCGACACCCTGCGCTGGCAGCAGGAGCTGGTGGTGCGGCCCGTCGACGGGCGCTGGGTGGACGCCGGCGTCGTCGCGGGGGCCTCGATCCTCGGGGATGGCGGCGTGGTGCTGATCCTCGATGCCTTCGCGGTGGTGGCCCGCAGCATCGAGACGGAGCGGGTGAGGTCGGCGTCGTGAGCGCAGTGCGGGTGCTCGTCGTCGACGACTCGGCCCTGATGCGCCGGCTGGTGCCGCAGCTGCTGTCGGGTGACCCCGGGATCGAGGTCGTTGGCACCGCGATGGACGGGGTCCACGCGCTGCGCAAGGTCGCCGCACTCGCCCCGGACGTGCTGACCCTGGACGTGGACATGCCGCGCATGGACGGCATCGAGACGCTGCGCGCGCTGCGGGAGGCGAACGGGCCGCCGGCGGTGGTGCTCAGCTCGTTGACGCGGCGCGACGCCGACCTGGCGTTCCGGGCCCTCGCCGCGGGCGCCTTCGACGTCGTGGCGAAGCCGCACGCCGCGATCTCGACGCACATCCACGAGATCGCCGCCGAGCTCGTCGCGAAAATCAAGGCGGCCGCGGGAGCGCGGGCCGTGGCGCTCGCGCCGCCGCTGCCCGCGGCCGTGCCTGCGCCCTCGGCCGTGCCCGCCACCGCTGCCGGGCGCCAGCGCGCCGCGGCGGAGCGGGTGCTCGCGATCGGCGTCTCCACGGGGGGGCCGAACGCGCTGACCTACCTGCTGCCGCAGCTTCCGGCGGACTTTCCCGCGGCGACGCTGGTCGTGCAGCACCTGCCGCCCGGGTTCACCGCGATGTTCGCGGCGCGTCTGAACGCTGCAAGCCGGCTGGAGGTGCGGGAGGCGCGCGACGGCGACCTGGTGGGGCCGGGGCGGGTGCTCATCGCCCCGGGGGACCGGCACCTGCGGGTCACGCGCGGCGCCCTGGGCGCGATCGCCGTGCTCAGCGACGCGCCCCCGGCCCGGGGGCACCGTCCGTCGGCGGATGTGCTCTTTGCCTCCGTGGCCGAGGAGTTCGGCGCGGCGGCCACCGGGCTGATCATGACCGGCATGGGCGACGACGGCGCCGCGGGACTGGCCCGGATCCGCCAGCGCGGCGGGCGCACGCTGGCGCAGGACGAGCGCAGCTGCGTCGTCTTCGGCATGCCGCGCGCGGCGATCGAGAGCGGCGCGGTGGACGAGGTGGTGGCACTGGCGGAGCTGCCGCGCTATCTGCGGCGGCACTACGAGCAAGGGAGGGAGGTCGCATGACGGACACGCCCCCGGTTTCGGCGTCCTTCGAGGCCCTGATCGCGGACGACTCGGCGTTCGCGCGGCGCTACCTCGCGGGCATCGTGCACAGTCTCGGCGGCATGGTCGTCGGCGAGGCGGCGAGCGGCGACTGCGCGGTGGCGTTGTACGCGAGGCTGCGGCCCGATCTGGTCTTCCTGGACATCACGATGCCCGAGCTCGACGGCGTGGAGGCGCTGCGGCGCATCCGGGCGGGCGACGCGGCCGCGCGCGTGATCATGGTCAGCGCGCTCGGGCACAAGGAGGCCGTGTGGAGGGCGATCTGCCTGGGCGCCAGGCACTTCATCACCAAGCCGTACACGCCGGACTACGCCGGACTCGTCATCCGCAGCGTTCTTGCGGGTGAGGCGGGGGGCGCGCCGTGAGACTCGAATGCGTGGAGGCGTTCGCCGACGCCTCGGTGAAGGTCCTCGTGGCGATGCTCGGCGACCAGTTCGGCGCCGGCCCGCCGCGCCTCGCGTGCTCGGAGGAGCGCGGCAGCGGCGTCATCGTGCACGTCCGGTTCTCGGGGGAGGCGGAGGGGCACGTCGCGCTCGAGATCGATTCGCTGACGGCGCTGCGCCTGTATGCGGTTGCGACGGGCCAGCTGCACGACCGCCTGCCCCCCCTGGGCCTGGACTACTTCCTCGAGCTGGGGAACGTCATCTCCGGGGCGGCCGTCAGCCGCCTCAACGAGCTGGGCTTCGACGTCGTCGTCCACCCCCCCGAGCTGCTGGACGCGGCGGCGGGAGACGATCCGGCAGAGGCTGAGGCGTGCCTCATCCCGGTGTACTCGCCTCACGGCGGCATTCTCGTCCAGGTGGTGCTGTGCACGGGATGAGTGCCGGCCCCGAGCGGCGGGAGATCGCCCGCGTGCTGCTCGTCGACGACGAGCCGCAGATCCGGCGCGTCTTCGGCGCGAGCCTCGCCGCGGAGGGCTTCGAGGTCGGCACGGCCGCATCGGCGGCGGAGGCACTGGCGGAGCTCGAGCGGTCCGCGTGGGACGCAGCGATCGTCGACCACCGCCTCGGGCCCGATCGCGGGCTGGACGTCATCGGCTCGATCAGGGAGCGGCGGCCCGAGGTGGTGTGCGTGCTGATGACCGCGCTCGGGAGCACCGAACTGGCCGTGCGGGCGCTCAAGGCGGGGGCCGCGGACTTCATCGCCAAGCCCTTCACGCTGGCGCAGCTGCTGCGGAGCCTGGAGCATGCGGGGCGGGTGCGCGCGGTGGCGCGGGAGCGGCGCGAGATGCTCGCGCACCTCGAGCGGCTGGTGGAGGAGAAGACCCGCTCGCTGCAGCGCACCTACACCGGCATGCTCGCCGCGATGGCGCAGGCGGTCGAGAAGAAGGACCACGGCACCTACGGACATTCGCGCCGCGTCAGCTACTGCGCGCGGCTGGTGGTCGCGGCGCTCGGGCTGGGGGCGGACGAGCGGGAGGTCATTCGCGTCGCGGCGCTGCTGCACGACATCGGCAAGATCGGGATCGCCGACAGCGTGCTCGGCAAGGCCGGGCCTCTCGACGAGGGAGAGCTGCGGATGATGCGTTCGCATCCCCGCCACGGCGTCGAGATCCTCGGTCCGCTGCGCGCGCAGTTCCCGCATTTCGAGGAGGTGCTGCCGGCGATCCTGCACCACCACGAGCGCTTCGACGGCGGCGGGTATCCCGGGGGCCTCGCGGGCGAGCGGATCCCGCTGTCGGCCCGCGTGATCGCCCTGGCGGACACTTACGACGCGATCCTCTCGGCGCGTCCGTACCGGGCGGCCGCCGACCACGAGCGCGCGTGCAGCGAGCTGCGGCGTTGCGCGGGGACGCAGTTCGACCCGCGCGTGGTCGAGGCATTCCTGGCGGCCGACGCCCGGTTCGGGGCGCTGCGAGGCGGGGCGGGGGCGGCGGTCGGTTAGACGACCCCGTACCGTTCCCCGCGGGGACAGGTCCGGGCGGGAGTGCGGGGCCCGCGATCCCCCGGGGGACGCCGGGATGGCCGTTCGACGGCGGCGCGCCAGCCCCCGCGGTGTCTGGCGGGTTGGGTACGAATCTTGCTGCTCCCCGGGTATGATGCGACCTCTGGATTCCGCGGGGAGGCGTGCATGCGACTTGACCGGTTCCTGAAGCTCTCGCGACTGGTGCCGCGGCGCACCGGCGCCAAGGAGCTCTGCGACGCGGGGGGCGTGCTGGTCAACGGCGTGGCCGCGAAGGCCGGCCGGGAGGTCCGCGCCGGGGAGCTGCTCACGCTGCAGCTGCCCTCGCGCGAGCTGTCGGTCGAGGTGCTCGCGATTCCCGAGGGCAGGAGCGTCGCCCGGGCGGAGGCGCGCGAGCTGTTCCGCGTCGTCGGGGAGCGGCGCTTCGACCTTCTCGGCAACGAACTGCCGCCGCGCTGAAGGGAAGGGCGCGGGTGGCGCCACGACCCTTGCTTGCGGCTTCGCTGGCCTTCGTGGGCGGCGTCGCCGCGGGGGCGTGGCTGCCCCAGGAGCCCGGGGCGTGGGCGTGGGCCGCGGGGGCGCTGCTGGTTGCCTGGGGGGCGGCGCTCGCCGCGGGCCGCCTCCGCGCCGGCCGCGCGGTCGGCCTCGCGACGTTCGCGGTCCTCGGCGTCCTGCGGTGCCAGGCCGATCTCGCGCCGCTGTACGCGGGGCTGGAGCAGGTGTCCGAGGCGGAGGCGGTCGCGTGCGGTCGCCTCGCGCGGCCTGCCCAGATCAGGGACGGCGAGACACTGCTCGTCCTGGAGGGCGCGCGGGTGCGTCGCGATGGGAGGACGGCCGCCCTCGCCCTGCCGCTGCAGGTCGCCGTGGCCGGAGCCTGCGACGGCTACGCGGTGGGCGACCTCGTCGTCGCGCGGGGCGGGCTGCGGTCCGTGCGCGGCGACCGCAATCTCGGCTGGTTTCCCGGTCCCGTCGGGGCGGCGGCGGGCCGCTGCGCCGCGCGGCTCTCGGTCGGGTCGCCCGCGTGGGTGAGGCGGACCGGGCACGACCCGGGACGCGGCCCCGAGGCGGCGGTGCTGCGCTGGCGCGACCGGGCGCACCGGTCCTGGCTGGCGCGTCCAGGCGCGGCAGCGGCGATCCTCGACGCGCTCACGACGGGCGAGCGCGCCGGCATCCCCCGGGACGTGCAGGAGGCGTTCACCCGTGCCGGTCTCGCCCACGTGCTGGCGATCTCGGGGATGAACGTGGGTTTCCTCGCGGCGCTCGTCTTCCTGGCGCTGCGCAGGGCGCTGGCGCTGTGCGCGCCACTCGCGCTGCGCTTTCCGGCTCAGCCCCTGGCCGCCGGGCTGACGCTGCCGGCGCTGTGGTTCTTCCTGCTCTTCTCCGGTGGGCAGATCCCCGTCGGCCGCGCGGTGCTCTCC